>JAABPT010000307.1 GCA_011391855.1 Burkholderiales bacterium | reverse complement strand
GGCGCCCGGTGCCCTGCGGCGCTGGCATAATGCTGCTTCGCACAACGCTCTTTTGGGTCCTGAACCCGGCCGTCCGACCCGGATGGCGGTTTTATGACCGCGCAGGCACCACATCCGTCTCATGAGGGCGCGAAGAGGTGCACCGATGGATTTTCGTCAGAGAAATTCGCAAAGGTTCGAAATGGAAATGTCTGCCGCGGAAGTCAAGCGTGCTGCCCAAGCACAGCCGTCTTCTCCCTCCTCATCCGCCGACGAGCCCAACGGCTCGGAAATCCTCGTTCGCTGCCTGCAGGCCGAAGGGGTCAAGTACCTCTGGGGCTACCCTGGCGGCGCCGTGCTCTACATCTACGACGCGCTGTACAAGCAGAACACGATCGAGCATGTGCTCGTACGCCACGAGCAGGCCGCCGTGCACGCCGCCGACGGCTATGCCCGCGCCACCGGCGACGTGGGCGTGGCACTGGTCACCTCGGGGCCGGGTGTGACGAATGCCGTCACCGGCATCGCCACGGCGTACATGGACTCCATCCCGATGGTCATCATCACGGGCCAGGTGCCCACGCCGGCCATCGGCATGGACGCTTTCCAGGAATGCGACACCGTGGGCATCACGCGGCCCATCGTCAAGCACAATTTTTTGGTCAAGGACGTGCGCGACCTGGCGCTCACGCTGAAGAAGGCTTTCCACATCGCGCGCACCGGCCGCCCGGGCCCGGTGGTGGTCGACATTCCCAAGGACGTGTCGCTGAAGACCGCACCCTTCGAGTACCCGGCCACCGTGGCCATGCGTTCATACAACCCGGTGAAAAAGGGCCACGGCGGGCAGATCCGCAAGGCCGTGCAGCTGCTGCTTCAGGCCAAGCGCCCGTACATCTACACCGGCGGCGGCGTCATCCTGGGCAACGCATCCGCGGAACTGCGCCAGTTGGTCGACCTGCTGGGTTACCCCTGCACCAACACGCTGATGGGCCTGGGCGCCATTGCCGCGAGTGACCCGCGCTTCCTGGGCATGCTGGGCATGCACGGCACCTACGAAGCGAACATGACGATGCAGAACTGCGACGTCCTGCTCGCCATCGGCGCGCGTTTCGACGACCGCGTGATCGGCAACCCCAAGCACTTCGCGTCGGTGGAGCGCAAGATCATCCACGTCGACATCGACCCGTCGTCGATCTCCAAGCGCGTGCGCGTCGACATTCCCATCGTCGGCGACACGAAGGAAGTGCTGCTGGAGCTGATCGCACAGATCCGCGAGGCGCAGGCCCGCCCCGACGCCGCGGCGCTTTCGGCCTGGTGGAGCCAGGTCAACCAGTGGCGCAAGCGCGACTGCCTGGCCTACAAGGACAGCAGCGATGTCATCAAGCCGCAGATGGTGGTGGAAAAGCTCTGGCAGCTGACGCGCGAGCGCGACACCTACATCACCAGCGACGTCGGCCAGCACCAGATGTGGGCGGCGCAGTTCTACCGCTTCGAGGAGCCGCGGCGCTGGATCAATTCCGGCGGCCTGGGGACCATGGGCGTGGGCTTGCCCTATGCCATGGGCATCAAGCTGGCCAAGCCCGATTCGGACGTGTTTTGCATCACCGGCGAAGGCTCGATCCAGATGTGCATCCAGGAGCTGTCGACCTGCCTGCAGTACAAGACGCCGGTGAAGATCGTGTCGCTGAACAACCGTTACCTGGGCATGGTGCGGCAGTGGCAGCAGCTCGACTACGGCGGCCGCTACTCGCACAGCTACATGGACGCGCTGCCCGACTTCGTCAAGCTGGCTGAGGCCTACGGTCACGTCGGCCTGCTGGTCGAGAAGCCGGGTGACGTCGAAGGCGCACTGAAGGAAGCCATCCGCCTGAAGGACCGCACCGTCTTTCTGGACGTGCGCACCGACCCGACCGAAAACGTCTGGCCCATGGTGCAGGCGGGCAAGGGCATCTCGGAAATGCTGCTGGGTTCCGAGGACCTGTGACGCGCTGAACCGGCTCGCGCACACTGGCGTTACCACGCCGGGGCCGGGCAGGCCGGAACGGCGCGTTGCAGCTGCGAAAGTTTTTCCCTTTCACTGCGAACCGCGTGGCCAAGGGCTCGGCGTTACCGCGCCAAAGCCTGAAGAGCACGCAAGGACGAAACCGACATGAAACACATCATTGCCGTGCTGCTCGAGAACGAGCCCGGCGCCCTCTCGCGCGTGGTGGCCCTGTTCTCGGCCCGCGGCTACAACATCGAAAGCCTCACCGTTGCGCCGACGGAAGACGCGTCGCTGTCGCGCATGACCATCGTCACCAACGGCAGCGACGAGGTCATCGAGCAGATCACCAAGCACCTGAACCGGCTCATCGAAGTGGTGAAGGTGGTGGACCTGACCGAAGGCCCCTTCACCGAGCGCGAATTGATGCTCATCAAAGTGCGCGCGGTGGGCAAGGAACGCGACGAGATGACGCGCATGACCGACATCTTCCGCGGCCGCATCATCGACGTCACCGAGAAGAGCTACACCATCGAACTCACCGGTGACTCGAGCAAGCTCGACGCCTTCCTTGTCGCCATCGACCGTGCCGCGATCCTGGAAACCGTGCGCACCGGGGCCAGCGGCATCGGCCGCGGCGAGCGGATTCTTCGCGTCTGAACACACCCCAACTGCTTTTTACGGAGAGAGAACCATGAAGGTCTACTACGACAAGGACGCCGACCTGAGCCTCATCAAGGGCAAGAACGTCGCCATCATCGGCTACGGCTCGCAGGGCCATGCGCATGCGCAGAACCTCAACGACAGCGGCGTCAAGGTCACCGTCGGCCTGCGCCGCGGCGGCGCTTCCTGGGCCAAGGTCGAGAAGGCCGGGCTCAAGGTGGCCGAAGTGGCGGAGGCCGTGAAGGGCGCCGACGTGGTGATGATCCTGCTGCCCGACGAGCAGATCGGCGCTGTCTACAAGGACGACGTCGAGCCGAATATCCGCAAGGGCGCGTCGCTGGCCTTCGCGCACGGATTCAACGTGCACTACGGGCAGGTGGTGCCGCGCGACGACCTCGACGTCTGGATGGTGGCGCCCAAGGCTCCCGGCCACACCGTGCGCAACACCTACACCCAGGGCGGCGGCGTGCCGCACCTGATCGCCGTGCATGCCGACAAGAGCGGCAAGGCCCGCGACGTGGCGCTGAGCTACGCTGCGGCCAACGGCGGCGGCAAGGCCGGCATCATCGAGACCAATTTCCGC
>JAABPT010000306.1 GCA_011391855.1 Burkholderiales bacterium | reverse complement strand
CGCGTTCACCGGTGGCGCCGCTGCGCACCACGGCGCCGAATTCGGTGTTTGCGCTGGCGCGGTCGCTGGCGCGCTGATCGGGCAGCCCGAGGACCGGCCGCGGCGCGCGCCGCGGTCAGGTGTCGGCTTCGTTGCGCGCCTGCCAGAGGTCGACCAGCATCATCACGATGCCGATGGCCACCACGGCCATCATCGACGGTTCCTTGACCTTGATGACGAAGCTGGCCAGGAAGGCCAGCATCATGGCGGCGCCCAAAAGACCGAACAGGAGTTTCATCGGGGCTTCCCTGGTTGAAGTGGCGGATTCTCGGGTCGTGCCGTGGTCTGCGCCACGGCATGCACCAGCCAGCGGGCGGTGCGCAGCAAGCGGGCGTCGTCGCCGCGCCGGCCCACCAGTTGCACGCCCAACGGCAGGCCGTTTTCGCCGTGCAGCAGCGGCAGGCTCAGCGCCGGCATGCCGAGGTAGGTCCACAGCGTGCACATCAGCGGGTCGCCGGTGGATTCCAGCCCCGCCGGCGCGGTGCCCAGCGTGGCTGGGGTCAGCAGCGCGTCATAGTGGTCGAACACGGTTTCCAGGCTTTCCAGCAGCACGGGCACCCGAGCCAGCGCCTTGCGGTAGTCCACCGCGGTCACCTGACGGCCGCGCTCGATCTGCCCGCGCAGCGAAGCCGAGAGCCGGTCGCGGCCGCGTTCGTATTCCAGTTCGAAGGAGCCGGCGAGGTCAGCCTCCATCACGGTGCGGTGCCATTCCACGGCGTCGGCTGCTGACCCGGGCAGATCGAAGGGCGCGATTCGGCCCTCCAGCAGGGCCAGCAGTTCGTCGAATGCGGCCTGAGCATCGGGTGCGACACGGTCCCAGAACGGCGTGGCCACCCAGCCCAGCGTGGGCGGCAAAGGAACGTCGGCACCGGCCAGCCGCACCAGGGGCGGCGCCGCGCGAAGCCGCGTCAGTGGGTCCTGCGGGTCGTGGCCGGCGAGCACTTCGGCCAGCAGCGCCACGTCGTCCAGCGTGCGACCGAACACGCCCACGGCGTCCATCGGCGGCGACTGCGTCAGCACGCCAGTGCGCGGGAGCAGCCCGGCGCTGGGCTTGAAGCCGTAAACCCCGCAGAACGAGGCCGGGCGGATGACCGAGCCATTGGTCTGCGTGCCGATCGCCAGCGGCACCATGCCGGCGGCCACTGCCGCGGCCGAGCCGCTGGACGAACCGCCCGGGGTGTGGACCGCCCCACTGGCAGGGACATGCGGATTGCGCGTCTTGCCCGGCGCGTAAGTCGCCAGTTCGGTGGTCACCGTCTTGCCCATCACCCAGCCGCCGGCCGCCCGAAGGCGCTTCACCACGGCAGCGTCCTCGCGCGGCATGCGGCCGGCATGCAGCACGGTGCCGTCTTCGGTGGGCAGGTCGGCGGTGTCGATGATGTCCTTCACGCCCACCGCCAGGCCGAACAGCGGGCCATCGGGTTCACCCTGGGCATGCGCCTCGTCGGCAGCCTCGGCCTGCGCCAGCACAAGGGCCCGGTCGAGATGGGCCCAGGCCTGCACCTGCGCGTCGACGGCATCGACGCGTTCCAGCAACGCCACGGCGTAATCAGTGACCGAACATTCACCGCCGACGAGTCGCTCCCGCGTCTGAGTGGCGCTGAGCGATGCGAGCAAGGCGGGATCGAGACTCATCGCTTCAACGGCTGTACAGCACTTCCGGCAGCCAGAACACCAGGTTCGGGAAGATATAGATCGCCGCCATGGCGACAAAGACCATCGAAACGAACGGCAGGCACCCCTTGAAGATGGTCCCCAGGAGCACGTGCTTCGGTGCCACGCCCTTCAGGTAATAGGCCGACATGGCCATCGGCGGGGTCAGGAACGAGGTCTGCAGGTTGAGTGCGATCAGGATGCCGAAGAAGATCGGGTCGACGTTGAAGTGTTCCAGCAGGGGCAGGAAGATGGGCACGAAGATGATGATGATCTCGCTCCACTCCAGCGGCCAGCCGAGCAGGAAGATGATCAGCTGGGTGAGCAGCAGGAAGGTCACCGTATTCAGGTCCAGCCCGAGCACGAAGTGCTTGACCAATTCCTCGCCGCCCAGGTAGCTGAAGATCGACGAGAAAAGCCACGAGCCGACGAACAGGTAGCACACCATGGCCGAGGTGCGCGCCGTGAGATACACCGCCTCGCGCAGCTTGCCCCAGGTCATGGCGCGGTAGCCCACGGCCAGCAGCACCGAACCCAGCGCGCCGATGGCCGCCGCCTCGCTGGGCGTGGCCAAACCGAAGAGGATGGCACCCAGCACCGACATGATCAGCACCGCCAGCGGGAAGAAGGCCTTCAGCAGCAGCAGCAGCACCGCCCCGAAGTTCATCTCGTTCTCGTCGGGCGGCAGGTTTGGCATCAGCTTCGGGTTGATGACCGCGCGCGTGATGACGTAAAGCATGTACAGGCCGGCGAGCAGGAATCCCGGGATCAGCGCCGCCGCGTACAGCTTGACCACCGAGACGCCGGCCGTCGCGCCATAGACGATGAGCATGATCGACGGCGGAATCAGGATGCCCAGCGTGCCGCCGGCACAGATGACGCCGGCCGAGATGCCCTGGTCGTAGCGCGCCTTGAGCATGGCCGGAAAGGCCAGCAGCCCCATCAGCGTGACCACCGCGCCGACGATGCCGGTGGCGGTGGCAAACAGCGTGCAGGTCACCAGCGCCGCGATGGCCATCGCGCCCGGCACGCGCCGGAAGGCCACCTGCAGGCTCAGGAATAGCTCGTCCAGGATGTTGGACCGCTCGATCATGTAGCCCATGAAGAGGAACAGCGGTATCGCGACCAGGATGTCGCTGTTCATCACGCTGAAGGTGTTCTGCGTGAAGAGGTAGAAGACGCGGTTGTCGAAGAACGCCTGGTCGGGCGTGAAATAGGCGTAGAAGCCGAAGGCCACCCCCATTGCCATCAGCGTGAAGGCAATGGGGAAGCCCAGCATGATGATGAAGATGAACAGGCCCAGCATCAGCAGGGCGAGTTGCGGGTTGCTCATGCCTTGTCTCCCGCCTTCTGGCCGACCGCCGTAATGTGCACGAGCTGGTCTTCGAGTTCCTCCACGTCATGCATCCGTGCCGGCCACTGCCCGGTCTGCAGGCAAAGCACGCAGCGCAGCATCTCGGCAATGCCCTGCAGCGTAAGCAACACGCCGGCGGCCGGGATCAGCATCTTCAGCGGCCAGAT
>JAABPT010000305.1 GCA_011391855.1 Burkholderiales bacterium | reverse complement strand
GCTTCATCGGCAGCCACACCTTTCTCGCGCTGTGCGCGGCGGGCTTTGAGCCGGTCATCCTGGACAACTTCTCCAACAGCAACCCGGCCGTTCTGGAGCGGCTGGAACGCCTGCGCGGCCAGCCGCTGACCTGCGAGCGTGGCGATGTGTGCGATGCCGCGCTGGTGCAAACGGTGATAGCGCGCCATGGCGTGGCAGCCGTCATCCACTTCGCCGGCTTCAAGGCGGTGGGCGAAAGCGTGGCCAAGCCGCTCAAGTACTACGCCAACAACCTGGGCGGCATGGTCAGCCTGTTGCAGGGCATGGACGCTGCGGGCTGCCGCGCGCTGGTGTTCTCCAGCAGCGCCACGGTGTACGGCGATCCGGCCTCGGTGCCGATCACGGAGGATTTCCCGCGCAGCCACACCAACCCCTACGGCCACAGCAAGCTGGTGTGCGAGGACATCATGGCCGCCATGCGCATCGCCAATCCCGCGTGGCGCATGGGCGTGCTCCGTTACTTCAACCCGGTGGGCGCGCACCCCAGTGGCCTGATCGGCGAAGACCCCTTGGGCATCCCCGACAACCTCATGCCCTATGTGGCGCAGGTGGCCGTGGGCCAGCGCCCGCACTTGAACGTTTACGGCAATGACTACCCCACGCCCGACGGCACCGGCGTGCGCGACTACATCCACGTGCAGGACCTGGCGGCCGGGCATGTGGCCGCGGTGCAGACGTTGCTGGGCCGCGCGGACAGCTTCACGGTGAACCTGGGCACCGGGCGGGGCCACAGCGTGCTGGAAGTGGTGCATGCGTTCGAGAAAAACAGCGGGCGCCCGGTGCCCTACCAGATCGCCCCGCGCCGGCCGGGTGACGTGGCGCAGTGCTACGCCAACCCCGGCCTGGCGCACCGCCTGCTGGGCTGGCAGGCACGGCACACGCTGGACGACATGTGTGCCGATGCGTGGCGCTGGCAAAGCCTTAACCCGAATGGGTACCGCTGAGCGACGGACCTGGGCCCTCCGCCGATGCCCATCGGGCGCTTCCTGGGTGTTTCCCAAAGTCCGCGTCTACCGGCCGCCTTGAATAAAGCGGACAAGTTGGTCGGCCTCAGGCCAGCAACTGCACATTCCCCCCGGCCGCCGTCGTGTTGATGGTGATCGTCTGTTCGGCACAAAAGCGATACAAGTAATGCGGCCCACCCGCCTTGGGGCCGGTGCCGCTGAGGCCTTCGCCGCCGAACGGCTGCACGCCCACCACGGCACCGATCATGTTGCGGTTGATGTAGACATTGCCCACATGCGCGGCATGCGCCATGGCCTGGGCGCGGCTGTCTATGCGGGTCTGGATGCCCAGCGTCAGGCCGTAGCCCAGCGCGTTGATCTGCCGGATGACGGCCAGCGGATCGCCGCTCCAGCGCACGATATGCAGCACCGGCCCGAATATTTCGTGCCGCACGCTGGCGATCGAGGGCACTTCGAAGGCCGTGGGTGGTATCAAATTAATAGCGTCTTGTGGCGATTCTGCCCTGGGAAGAAGGCATTTTGACTCTGAATTAAGCCGCTGCAGGTGTTTCTGGATGTCCTCGAAGGCTTCGCGATCGATCACCGGGCCGACGTCGGTGGCCAACTCGGCCGGGTCGCCCACCACCAGTTCCCTGGCCGCTCCCTGGATCATTTCGATCACCGCGTCCGCGATGCCTTCGTGCAGGCACAGCAGGCGCAACGCCGAGCAGCGCTGACCGGCGGAGCGGAAGGCGCTCTGCACCACGGCGTCGGCCACCTGCTCGGGCAGCGCGGTGCTGTCCACCACCATCGCGTTGATGCCGCCGGTCTCGGCGATCAGCGGCACGATGGGGCCGTCCTTGGCGGCCAGCGCCCGGTTGATGAGGCGCGCCACTGGCGTGGAGCCGGTGAACACCACGCCCGCGATGCCGGGCAGGGCGACCAGCGCCGCGCCCACGGTCTCACCGGGGCCGTGCATGAGTTGCAACGCGTCCGCCGGCACGCCTGCTGCGCGCAGCAGTTGAACGGCCTCCCACGCCACGCCGGGCGTCTGCTCGGCCGGCTTGGCCAGCACGGTATTGCCGGTGGCGAGTGCCGCCGCGACCTGGCCCATGAAGATCGCCAGCGGAAAGTTCCAGGGGCTGATGCAGACCCAGACGCCGCGCGCAGTCAGGCGCAGTTCGTTGCTTTCCCCGGTGGGGCCGGGCAAAGTGATCGGCGCCATGATGCGCTCGGCCTCAAAGGCGTAATAGCGCAGGAAGTCCACCGCCTCGCGCACCTCGGCCACCGCGTCGCCCCAGGTCTTGAGCGCCTCCTTGACCAGCAGCGCGCAGAAGCGGGGCAGCTGCTGCTCCAGCGCCTCGGCGGCGCGGCGCAGGGCCGCAGCCCGCTCGGCCACAGCGACATTGCTCCAATGTTGATAGCACACTTGCGCCATATCACGCTGGGAAAGTGCCGTTTTTACATCAGATTCGGCGACGACAGGCACCTGCGAAGTGGTCAGCGCCTCCAGCAGTGGCGCACGCATCGAGGCGACGGTCAGATCGACGCCTGCGCTGTTGGGCCGGGCAGGCCCGAACAGGTCCGGCGGCAGCGGCAGCGACGGATTCGGTGCCAGGTGCAGGGGTGACACCAGCAGCTGTTCCAGCCCCACCGACTCGTCGGCCAGCTGGTGCACGAAGGACGAGTTCGCGCCGTTTTCCAGCAGGCGACGCACCAGATAAGCCAGCAGGTCGCGGTGCGCACCCACCGGGGCATAGACCCGGCAGTTGACCAGCGGGTTCTTCAACACCTCGCGGTAGGTGCCTTCGCTCATGCCGTGCAGGCGCTGCAGCTCGAAACGGGGCAACCCGTCCTGCAATGAGATCGCATCTGAATCGAAGCCCTGTTGGGAGGCCGCGCGCTCGGCTCCGTGTCCCCCGCCCGCTTCGCGGGCTCCTCCTTGACCTGCGCCGAACGCGCGTCCTCCCAACCCACTCGTCCCACCCGACACGTCAACCCCCGCTGGCCTGGCCGCCATCTGCAGGATCGCGGCGATCGTGCCGGAGTTGTGCGTGGCGAACTGCGGGTAGATGGCATCGGGCGCGGCCAGCAGTGCGCGGGCGCAGGCCAGGTAGCTCACATCGGTGTGGTGCTTGTGCGTGAACACCGGGTAGTGCGGCAGGCCCAGCTCCTGCGCGCGCTTGATCTCGGCGTCCCAGTAGGCGCCTTTGACCAGGCGGCACATGAA
>JAABPT010000304.1 GCA_011391855.1 Burkholderiales bacterium | reverse complement strand
GGCCGCCGAGCAGGTTGCGCGCGGCGTCCTTGGGCAGCTTGGCGCGGTTCTCGTTCCAGTTCGTCTCCATCACGCCGGCCGCCGCGTCCTCGACCTCGATAACAAAACCGTTCGCTTCCCAGAAGGAGCGCACGCGCGGCCACAGTGACTCGGGCGTCTGTGCTGCCACGAGCCAGCGCAACTGCCCCTGGCGTTCGATGCGCAGGTCGCCGGCGGCATTCAGCGCCACCACCGGCACGGCCGCGGGCGCCGCCGCAGCGGGGCCGGCGGCCCCAGGTGCGGCCACGGCCGAGGCGCTGACCACGCCGCCCTGCGGACGGTAGCGCGCATCGCGGTTCAGCTGCGACAGGTCGGGCGGCACCTCCAGCGGCTTGGACTTGGCGGCCGCACTGCTGTAGTCGACCTTCTCACCCGAAAAGAAGCCGTCGGTCGAAGTCGTGGTGCATGCGGCCATCAGGGAGATGAGGCAGGCAGCCGCCGCCAGGGCCACGGTGCGCAGCCGGAAGGGGGTGACGCCGTCGAAAGGATTCACGTTGGAAGTCTCCGCCACGGCCGCGCTGCGACCGTGCAAGTGATCAGGGGAAAGGGGTAGCTCAAGCCAGCAGGCCACCGGCGCGCAGCGCCTGGCCCACCTGGGCGCGGCCGCCCTCGGTGAGCGGCAGGATGGGCAGCCGCACGTGTTCGGCGCAGCGGCCCAGTTGCGCCAGCGCCCATTTCGTGGGCGCCGGGCTGGGCTCGCAGAACAGCTGCTTGTGCACCGGCAGCAGGCGCAAATGCAGTTCGGTGGCGCGCTTCACGTTGCCTTCGATGGCCGCCATGCACAGCTCGTGCATCAGCCGCGGCGCCACGTTGGCGGTGACGCTCACGTTGCCGTGGCCGCCCAGCAGCATCAGCGCCACCGCGGTGCCGTCGTCGCCGGAGTAAATGGAAAAGCCCTTCGGCGCCTGCTTGATGAGCCAGCAGGCGCGTTCGATATTGCCGGTGGCTTCCTTGATGCCCACGATGCCCGGCACCTGCGCCAGGCGCAGCGTGGTCTCTGGCTGCATATCGGCCACCGTGCGGCCGGGCACGTTGTACAGCACCACCGGCAGGTCCACCGCCTCGGCCACGGCCTTGAAGTGCTGGTAGATGCCTTCCTGCGACGGCTTGTTGTAGTAGGGCACCACCTGCAGCGTGCAATCGGCGCCCACCTGCTTGGCGAAGCGTGTCAGCTCGATGGCCTCGCGCGTGGCATTGCCGCCGGCGCCGGCCATGATGGGCACGCGCCCGGCGGCGTGTTCCACCGCCACGCGGATGATCTCGCAGTGCTCTTCCACCGAAACGGTGGGCGACTCGCCCGTGGTGCCGACGACGCCGATGCAGTCGGTGCCTTCGGCGATGTGCCAGTCGATCAGGCGGCGCAGCGCGGGGTAGTCGACGCTGCCGTCCTCGAGCATGGGCGTGACGAGCGCGACGATGCTGCCAACGATGGGTTTCATGGGTGTCGTGTCCAAGCCAAGCTGCGGATTTTAGCCGCCGGCACCTTGCAGCCCGTAGCGCAGCGGCTCGGCGGTGCCAGCAGGCTCGGCCACGGCGGCGATGCGCTGCACGTAACGCGCCGGCACGGCGTCGAAGCCGTCCTCGAAGGCCACCACACGCAGCCCCGCGCAAAGCTGCAGCAGTTCCCCCGGTTGCAGCAGGAATTCCGCCCGCTGCGGCTTGCCGATGAGCTGCTGGCCGTGGGCAAAGGTCTCGACCAGCAGCACGCCGCCCGGGGCCAGCGATTCGAGCAGTGCTGGCCACAGGGGCCGCCACAGGTAGTTGGTGACGACGACGGCGTCGAAGCGCCGGCCCGGCAGCGGCCAGGGCCCGCCTTCGATATCGGCGACCACCACCTCGGCCACGGCACGCAGCGGCGCCACCGCCTCGGCCTTGCGGTCGACGCCGGTGACGGCCAAGCCCTGCGCCGCCAGCCAGCGCACATGGCGGCCACTGCCGCAGGCCACGTCGAGCGCCGTGCCGCCGGGGCGGATGAGCCCGGCGAAGCGCCGCACCCAGGCCGAAGGCTCGGGGTCGAGGTGCGCTAGAAGCACGACCACACCTGGTTGGCCAGTTCCACCGCCAGATGCGGGTTCAGGTAGGCGGCGAAGACGGCGGTCAGCGCCACGGCCACGGCGACCCAGAGCAAGGCGCGTTGCCGGCGCGGCGTTGAAAGGGAAGGCTTCATGCTGGCTGCGGCACCGGCCGCACGATGGCGTTCTCGCGCACCGGCAGGTTGATGAGCGCGGCGAACACGCCCAGCGCGATGGCGATCCACCACACCACGTCGTAGCTGCCGGTGCTGTCGTACAGCAGGCCCCCCAGCCACACGCCCAGGAAGCTGCCCACTTGGTGCGAGAAGAAGACGAAGCCGCCGAGCATGGAGAAATGCTTGATGCCGAAGATCTGCGCCACGATGGCGTTGGTGGGCGGCACCGTGCTCAGCCACAGCAGGCCCATCGCCGCGGAGAAGACATAGACGCTGGTGGGGCTGAGCGGCAGCCAGATGAAGGCCGCGATCGCCAGCGCGCGCAGGATGTAGATCCCGGCCAGGATGTAGCGCTTGGGCATGCGCTGCCCGAGGCTGCCCGCCAGGTAGGTGCCGAAGACGTTGAACAGCCCGATCAGCGCCAGCGCCATGGTGGCCACCTCCAGGCCCAGGCCCTGGTCCTTCAGGTAGCTGGGCAGGTGCACGCCGATGAACACCACGTGGAAGCCGCAGACGAAAAAGCCGGCCATGAGCAACTGGAAGGGCCGGTGGCGCGAAGCCTCGCGAATCGCTTCCATGATGCTCTGCTGCGGTCCCGTGGCCTGCGCGCCTGGCGGCGCCTCTTTCAGCGCCCAGGCCACCGGCACGATCAGCAGCGCGGCAGCACCCAGCATCACCAGCGCCTGCTGCCAGCCGAAGCCGCCGATGAGCCCGCTGGACAGCGGCACCATCAGGAACTGGCCGAAGGAGCCGGCGGCGGCCGTCACACCCATGGCCCAAGAGCGCCGTTCGGCGGCCACGTGGCGGTTGATCACGCCGTAGATCACCGCATAGGTGCAACCGGCCAGCGCCACGCCGATGAAGATGCCGGCGCCCAGCGTGAACACCGCCCCCGTGGTCGCCACGGCCATCACCCACATGCCCAGCGCATACAGCACCCCCGACGCGGCCAGCACCTTGAAGGCACCGAAACGGTCGGCCAGCATGCCG
>JAABPT010000303.1 GCA_011391855.1 Burkholderiales bacterium | reverse complement strand
GGAGCCATCAAGTACACGTCCCCCGCGCCGCCGGTCATGGTCGCGCTGTGCCATTGCAAACATTGTCAGAAGCAGTCGGGAGCCGCTTTCTCGGTGAACGTCGGAATTCCAAAGGGCTCGCTGCTGATTTCGTCGGGCAAGCCCGCCGTCTTCGAAGACAAGGGCAGCAGCGGCATGCCTGTCTACCGGCATTTCTGTTCGGCCTGCGGATCGCCCATCTTCTCGGATGTCGTCGCCACGCCTCAGCTCGACTGGTTGAAGGCCGGAACACTGGACGACACCTCTTGGATCAAACCAGC
>JAABPT010000302.1 GCA_011391855.1 Burkholderiales bacterium | reverse complement strand
AACTGGGTGGTCTATCCCGAGGGAGTGCCCAAATTCCCGCAGAGTCCACCAGCGGCCTGACCCGGCCCTCAAGCAGAACCCAACGGCAGGCTCGGCCACGCGTACGGGTTGGCTCCCGCTCGGTCGGGCCTGCCGACGGCGCCGGCTGTACTCGGCCTGAGGCGTCAAAACAGGTTCCTCGCATGAGCGGAGTTCCAAAATTGACCGCGGGCATGTCCTGGATGCGGGCTGGCTTCGGCCTCACGCTGGCCGCGGCGCTGCTGGCCGGCTGTGCCATGCCGCGCGCCACGGCGCCGGTGCCGGTGCGCATCCTGGCCATCAACGACTTCCACGGCCACCTGCGCCCGCCGGCCACGGGCCTGCGCACCACCGACTCCGCCCGCCCCGGCCAGACCGTCACCCTGCCCGCCGGCGGCGCCGAGCACCTGGCCACCGCGGTGGCCGAATTGCGCGCCGGCAACCCGAACCACATCTTCGTCGCCGCGGGCGACCTGGTCGGCGCCACGCCGTTGCTGTCGGCCCTGTTTCGCGACGAACCGACGATCGAGTCGCTGAACCTCATGGGCCTGGAGGCCGCGGCCGTGGGCAACCACGAATTCGACAAGGGCGCCGACGAACTGCTGCGCCTGCAGCGCGGCGGCTGCCACCCCGCCACGGGCTGCAAGGGACCGCGGCCTTTCCAGGGCGCCGGCTTCCAGTACCTGGCGGCGAGCACGGTGGTCGCGAGCACGGGTCTCACGCTGTTGCCGCCGTATCACGTGAAGCGCTTCCAGGGTGTGCCGGTGGCCTTCATCGGCCTCACGCTGCAGGGCACGCCCGGCATCGTGATGCCGTCCGGCGTGGCGGGGCTGACCTTCCGCGACGAAGCCGAGACCGTGAACGGCCTGGTGCCCGAATTGCGCCGCCAGGGCATCGAGGCCATCGGCCTGCTCATCCACGAAGGCGGCTACCCCGCGGGCGGCCACGACGAATGCCCGGCGCTCAGCGGGCCCATCGTCGACATCGTGAAGCGCCTGGACCCGGCCGTGGACGTGGTGATCAGCGGCCACACGCACCGCGCCTACAACTGCCGCATCGAAGGCCGCCTGGTCACCAGTGCCGACCGATACGGCACCGTGGTCAGCGCCATCGACCTGCTGCTCGACCCGGCCTCGGGCGACGTGACCAGTGCCGTGGCCAGCAACGTGGTCGTGCGGCCGACTTTCGCCCGCGACCCGCGGCAGACGGCGCTGATCGAAGCCTACGAAGCGCTGGCGGCACCGCTCGCGCGACGCGTCGTCGGCCGGCTGGGCGGCGCGCTGCCGCGCGAGGCGAATGCGGCCGGCGCCAGCGCGCTGGGCCAGGTCATCGCCGACGCGCAACTGGCGGCCACGCGACAGGCGGGCGCACAGCTGGCCTTCATGAACCCCGGTGGCGTGCGCGGCGACCTGGCCTTGCCGGCCGACGGCCTGCTGCGCTACGAGGACCTGTTCGCGGTGCAGCCCTTTGCCAACGCGCTGGTGACCTTGACGCTCAGCGGCGCGCAGCTGCTGCAGTTGCTGGAGCAGCAATGGGCGAACCGCGACGACGGCGGCCGCGTGCTGCAGGTCTCGAACGGCTTCACCTACGCCTGGGACGCCACGCGGGCGCCGGGGCGGCGCGTGGTGCCGGGCAGTGCCAGGCTCGACGGCCGGCCGCTCGACCCGACGGCCGCCTACCGTGTCACCGTCAACAGCTATCTGGCCGACGGCGGTGACCGCTTTCCGGTGTTGCGCGAAGGCACGCTGCGCATCATCGGCCTGATGGACGTGGACGCGCTGGAGCGCTTCGTGCAGGGTCAACCGGCGCTGGCGCCCGGCCCGCTGGACCGCATCGTGCGGCTGAACTGAGGCCGCCCATGACGCTGGCCCAGGAGCTGATCCGCATCAAGCGCGACGGCGGTGCGCTGACACCGGCGCAGATCGGCGCTTTCGTGCAGGGCCTCACCCGGGAAACCTGGAGCGAAGGCCAGGTGGCGGCCATGGCCATGGCCGTCTTGCTGCGCGGCATGACCACCGCCGAGACGGTGGCGCTGACCGAGGCCATGACCCATTCGGGCAGCGTGCTCGACTGGCGCGGCGCCGGCCTGCACGGCCCGGTGCTCGACAAGCATTCCACCGGCGGCGTGGGCGACAAGGTGAGCCTGGTGCTGGCGCCGCTGGTGGCGGCCTGCGGTGGCGTGGTGCCGATGATCAGCGGCCGCGGTCTGGGCCACACCGGCGGCACGCTGGACAAGCTGGAGGCCCTGCCGGGCTACACCGTGGAGCCGCCGCATGCCACGCTGCTGGCCACGCTGCGCACGGCCGGCTGCGCCATCGTCGGCGCCTCGGCCAGCCTGGCGCCGGCCGACCGCCGGCTGTACGCCGTGCGCGACACCACCGCCACCGTGGAGAGCGTGCCGCTCATCACCGCCAGCATCCTTTCCAAGAAATGCGCGGCCGGACTGCAGGCCCTGGTGATGGACGTGAAGGTGGGCCGCGGCGCCTTCCTGCCGGCGCTGGCGCAGGCGCGCGAACTGGCAGCCAGCCTGGTGCAGGTGGCGCGCGGCGCCGGGCTGCCCACGGTGGCGCTGGTCACCGACATGAACCGCGTGCTCGGCCGCACCGCCGGCAATGCGCTGGAAGTGCACGAGGCGCTGGCGCTGCTGCGCGCCGATGCGCACGCCACGGCCGACGCGGAAGTCTTCCGCCTGCGCGAGCTGACGCTGACGCTGGCAGCCGAGTTGCTGCACCTGGGCGGGCTGTTTGCCGATACGGCCGCGGCCCGACTGGCGGCCGCGCAAGCGCTGGCCAGCGGCGCGGCGGCGGAGCGCTTTGCGCGCATGGTCGCCGCCCTGGGTGGCCCGGCCGACGTGCTGCGCGACCCGCGCCTGCCCGTGGCGCCGGTGCAGCGCCCCGTGCCGGCGCC
>JAABPT010000301.1 GCA_011391855.1 Burkholderiales bacterium | reverse complement strand
TAGCGCTGAAATACGACGAAGCGAAGATGGCCGCGCCGCGCGTGGTGGCCAAGGGCGCCGACCTGCTGGCGCTGCGCATGCGCGACCTGGCGCGCGACGCCAAGGTGCCGGTGCTGCAGGCACCGCCGCTGGCGCGTGCGCTGTATGCGCACTGCGAGGTCGACCAGGAGATCCCGGCGCGCCTGTTCAGCGCCGTGGCGCAGGTGCTGGCCTGGGTCTACCAGGTGCGCGACGCCCTGGCCAGCGGCCGGCCGCTGCCGGGCGACGCACCTCGGCCCGAGGTGCCCGCCGACATGGACCCGCTGGCCGGCGCCGCTGCGGGTGAAGCCGGAGGCGGCGCTGCCGGCGCCGACGCAGGGATGGCACGGTGAACGCGCTCTTCACGCGAGCGAAGGCCATGCTCGGCCCGCAGGCCGACGCACGCACCGCCGCCGTGAAGGCGCTGCTGCTGCCCGGCTTCGTGGTCATGATGCTGGCCATGATGGTGCTGCCGCTGCCGAGCTTCGTGCTCGACCTGCTGTTCACCTTCAATATCGCGCTGGCGCTGACCGTGATGATGGTCAGCGCGCAGATGGTCAAGCCGCTGGACTTCGCGGCCCTGCCCACCGTGCTGCTGGTGACCACGCTGCTGCGCCTGAGCCTGAACGTGGCGTCCACGCGCGTGGTGCTGATGGAAGGCCACACCGGGCCGGGCGCGGCGGGCAAGGTGATCGAAGCCTTTGGCCACTTCCTCATCGGCGGCAATTTCGCCGTCGGCCTGATCGTGTTCGCGATCCTGGTCGTGATCAACTTCGTCGTCGTGACCAAGGGCGCTGAACGCATCGCCGAGGTCGGCGCGCGTTTTGCGCTCGACGCCATGCCGGGCAAGCAGATGGCCATCGACGCTGACCTGAATGCCGGCCTCATCGACGAGAAGGAAGCCCGCCGCCGCCGCGCCGAGGTGGGCGAGGAAGCCGACTTCTTCGGCTCCATGGACGGTGCCAGTAAATTCGTTCGCGGCGACGCCATGGCCGGGCTGCTGATCCTGTTCATCACCATGGTCGGCGGCTTCGTCATCGGCCTGGCCATGCACGACATGAACGCCAGCGAAGCCGCGCGCTCCTACATCACGCTGGCCATCGGCGACGCGCTGGTGGCGCAGATCCCGGCGCTGCTGGTGTCGGTGGCGGCGGCGATGGTGGTCTCGCGCGTGGGCAAGGAACAGGACATCGGCACGCAGATCGGCGGCCAGGTCTTCGACTCGCCGCGGGCGCTGGGCGTGGCCGCCGGCGTGGTGGCGCTGCTGGGGTTGGTGCCGGGCATGCCGAACCTGGTTTTCCTCCTGGTCAGCTCGGGGCTGGGGCTGCTGGTCTGGCAGCTGATGCACAAGCGCCGCCTTGCCGCTGCCGAGCCGCAGCGCCGCGCCCGGGCCGACGGCGCCGAGGCCCCGGCGGCGAATGCCGAGGCCAGCTGGGACGACCTGCTGCCGGTGGATACGCTGGGCCTGGAAGTGGGCTATCGCCTGATCGCGCTGGTGGACAAGACGCGTGCCACCGCCGGCAGCGACCTGCTGGCGCGCATCAAGGGCGTGCGCAAGAAGTTCGCCCAGGACGTCGGCTTCCTGCCGCCGCCGGTGCACATCCGCGACAACCTGGTGGAGCTCAAGCCCAGCATGTACCGCGTCACGCTGCGCGGTGCGGTGGTGGGCGAAGCCGAGGCCATGCCGGGGCAGTGGCTGGCCATCAACCCGGGCGGTGCCACGCAGGCCTTGCCCGGCGCGAAGACCGTCGACCCGGCCTTCGGCCTGCCCGCGGTGTGGATCGAGGAGCGTCACAAGGAGATGGCCCAAATGGCCGGGTTTACCGTGGTTGATTGCGCCACCGTCGTGGCGACCCATCTTTCACACTTGATGCAGGTGAATGCGGCCCGATTGCTGGGCCGCGTGGAGACCCAGGCGCTCGTCGAGCACGTCACCAAGCTGGCCCCCAAACTGATCGAAGACGTGGTTCCCAAGATGGTCGGTATCGCCACCCTGCAACGTGTGCTGCAGCTGCTGCTGGAAGAGGGTGTGCACATCCGCGACATGCGCTCCATCGTCGAATGCCTGGCCGAGCATGCCGCCACCGTGACCGACGCCGGCGAGCTGGCGCGCCGCATCCGCACCCACCTGGCGCCGGCCATCGTGCAGCAGATCTACGGCCCGGTGAAGGAACTCGACGTGATCGCGCTCGACCCCGACCTGGAGCGCCTCGTCACCCAGGCGCTGACCTCGCCGCACGGCGCGGCGCTGGACCCGGGCGTGGCCGACTCGCTGACGCGCAGTGCCGCCGACAACGCGCGCCGCCAGGAAGACCTGGGGCACCCGGCCTGCCTGCTGGTGCCCGACCACATCCGCGCACCGATGGCGCGGCTGCTCAAGCGCGCCGCGCCCCGCCTCAAGGTGCTGGGCCACAGCGAGATTCCTGAAACCCATTCGATCCGCATCGGGTCGATCATCGGAAGCACGGCATGAACCTGAAACGCTTCACCGCCCGCACCTCGCGCGACGCCCTGGCCCTGGTGCGGCAGGCCTTCGGCGACGACGCCGTCGTGATGTCGACCAAGCCCTGCGCCGAAGGCGTGGAGGTGCTGGCGATGGCGCCCGAAAGCGTGCTGCAGCTGGAGCGCGTGGGCGCCGCAGCCGAACCGGTGCGCGCGGGCGCTGCCGTGCCGCCGCATGAGAAGGCACCCGCGCAGCCGGCGGTCCGCGCGGCCGAACGCGCGGCGCCGCGGCTGGACGCCGGGGTCGAGCAGGACGTCGAACAACTGCAGATGAGCACGCTGTCGTTCCAGGACTACGTGCGCCAGCGCATGCTCAAGCGCCGCCGCTCGGAGCTGGCCGCCGAGGCCCCGGCGGCCGAACCGGTGCGGCCAGCACCGCCGGCGGCGGCACCGATCGAAGCGGCCCGGGCGCGCCACAGCGCCGCGCAGCGCGAGGTGCCGGTGCTGCGCGAGGAAGTCCAGTCCGTGCAGTCCGAGCAGCCCGTGCCGCCGGGCGCCGCCACGGTGGCGTCGCCGGCGCTGGCGGTGCGCGGCGAGCCGATCGAGATGCTCAGCGAGCTGCGCTCGATGCGCGGTCTCATCGAGCAGCGCTTCGGTGCCCTGGCCTTCATGGAAAAGCTGCAGCGCCAGCCTCGCCAGGCCACGCTGGCGCAGCAGTTGCTGGACGCCGGCTTCTCGCCGGGCCTCGTGCGCAAGCTGCTCGAAAGCCTGCCGGCCGACGCC
>JAABPT010000300.1 GCA_011391855.1 Burkholderiales bacterium | reverse complement strand
CCCAGGTCGCCCAGGCGCAGCGCCAGGCCGTTGCGATGCGCCACCACCACGTCGACGAAGGCCTTGGGATCGCGCACCCGGCCTTCCACGCGCAGCAGCGTGTCCTGCGCGCTGTCGCTGAGCAGGCCCACCGGCTGGTCGGCATTGGCCTCGCGCAGCGCGCTTCCGATCTGCGCTGGCGTCACGGCGTAGGCACGCAGGCGCAGCGGGTCGAGGTCGATGCGCACCTCGCGTTCGGTGAGGCCGTTGATCTCCACCCGGGCCACGCCCTCCACGCGCTGCAGCCGCTTGCCGACCTCGTTCTCGCCCAGGATCGACAGTTCACGCGTGCTGCGCGTGGGGCTCAGGATGGCCAGCGTGACCACCGGCTCGTTGTTGTCGTTGTTCCAGCGCGCCAGCGTCGGCGCGCGCGCGTCGCGCGGCAGTTGCGACTGCACGGCGGCGACGCGGTCGCGCACCTCCTGCATGGCGCGGTCCATGTCGGTGTCCAGGCCGAATTCGACGCTCAGGTCGGCGCGGCCCTCGAACGCACGCGACATGATCTTGCGCACGCCGGCCACGCCGTTGACGGCTTCCTCCAGCGGCTTGAGCACCTCGCGCTCCAGCGCTTCGGGCGTGGCGCCGGGATATTGCACCTCCATCCAGGCGCCGGGGAAGCTGATGTCGGGCATCTGCTCGACGCCCAG
Source organism: Burkholderiales bacterium (assembly GCA_011391855.1). Lineage (GTDB taxonomy): Bacteria > Pseudomonadota > Gammaproteobacteria > Burkholderiales > Burkholderiaceae_C > Rubrivivax. Next base: position 2,581 of record JAABPT010000300.1, on the reverse strand, counting down.
CTTGGCATAGCTGAACAGGCCCAGCACGCACAGCGCCACCATGACCATGGCGGCGAACACCGGGTTGTTGATCGAGACGCGCGTGATCCACATGATCTGCTCCCCCCAGGCTCACTTCACGGCGGCAGGCGCGGCCGCCGCGGCGGAGGCCACGGCCGAAGACTTGCTCGCCACGACCAGCGCCTTGGCGCCCTCGCGCAGGTTGTCGAAGCGCGCCGCCAGCACCTGGCTGTCGGGCGCCACGCCCTGCAGCATCTCGACGCGCCCTTCGCGTTCGTCGCGCCGGCCCACGGTAACGGCACGCCGCGCCAGCGTGCCGTTCTCGATCAGCCAGACATGGTCCTGGCCGGCGGTGTTGCCCACCGCAGCAATCGGCAGGGTGAGCCGTTCCTGGTCGTCGGCCAGCACGGCGCGGGCCAGGGCGTACTGACCGGCCCGCAGCGTCTCGTCGGGGTTGGCCAGCGCGATGGTCACGCCGATGGACCGTGTGCCCGGCTCGGCCGCCGGGGCGATGCGCGCGATGCGCCCGGCCACCGGCTGCGCCACGCCTTCCACCCGCACCTGCACCGGCAGGCCTGGCGCCAGGCGGCCGACCTCGTGCGTGCCCACGCTGCCGGCGAGTTCCAGCCGCGCCAGGTCGATGATGGTGAGCACCGGTTGTTCGACGGCCACCTTCTCGCCCGGCAGCGCGTGCCGCTTGGCCACGATGCCGGAAATCGGCGCCAGCAGGGTGGCGTCGCGCAGGCCCACGCGCGTGGTCGCCAGCGCTGCCTGCGCGGCGTTGAGCGCGGCGCGCGCCGTGTCCACGGCGGCGCGCGAGTTGTCCAGCGCGATCGGGCTGATGAATTGCTGCGCCGCCAGCCGCTCGTTGCTGGCGTGGGTGCGTTCGGCCTGCGCCAACGTAGCGCGCGCCGACTCCAGGTTGGCGCTGCGCTCGGCCACGCGGCTGCTGGTCTCGGCCATGTCGATGCGGCCGAGGGCCTGCCCGGCCTGCACCCGGCTGCCTTCGGCCACGTGCAGGGCCACCAGCGTGCCTCCGGCCTTGGCGCGCAGCACCGAGGTCTGCGGCGCCACCAGCGGCCCGGAGAATTCCAGCGCCGACGGCATGCGTGCCAGCACGGGCTGCACCACCTCGCGCGGCACGAACTCCAGCGGCACGTCGGGCTTCTTGCCGTCCTTTCCCGCCTTGCCGGCCGTCGCCTCGCTCCTGGCGACGGCCTTGCCGTCGGGCAACTGCAGCACGCCGGTCCACAGGGCCACGCCGGCACCCGCCAGCACCACCAGCGCCGTTCCCCCGACCAGCCACTTCTTCTTCATCTTCCTTGCCTCCGGCCGTTCTGCACGCTTGTCGTGCGAACGGCGGAAGTGTCGGCGATCCGGCCCGGTTTGTGGGCCCGGTTGCGACGAAGCGCGACCTGCGGGCGACGAAGTGCAGTCGCTGCCGGCCCGGCCGTCAGGCCGGCAGGGCCGCCTGCTCCTGCCGCACCCAGGCCTCGTAGTCGGCGACCTCCAGCGGCCGCGCGAAGAGGAAACCCTGGCCGCGGTCACATTGCAGCGCCAGCATCAGCGCCGCCTGGCCTTCGGTCTCGATGCCTTCGGCCACCGTGGTCATGCCCAGCGCGCCGGCCACGCGGATGGTGGCCTCGATCAGCACGCGGTGGTATTCCACCGTCTCGGCGTGGCGCACGAAGGAGCGGTCGATCTTCACCGTGTCCACCGGCATCTGGTGCAGGCAGGCCAGCGACGAATAGCCGGTGCCGAAGTCGTCCAGCGCCAGCTTCACGCCCAGCGACTTCAGTTCGCGCAGCGTGGTCTGCACCTGCTCGTCCTGCGCCGCCAGGCTCTCGGTGATCTCCAGGTGCAGCTGGTCGGCCCGCATGGCCTTCTCATGCAGCAGCTCGCGCACCTCCTGCACCAGGCCGCTGCGCTTGAGCTGGGCCCGCGACAGGTTCACCGCCAGGTGCCGCGGCGCCAACGCGCCGAGCTCGCGGCGCCAGCCCACGAAAGCCTCGCAAGCGGTGCGCAGCACGTGCGATCCCACGGCGTCGATGAGGCCGGCTTCCTCGGCGATGCCGATGAATTCCACCGGAGGCACCAGTCCGCGGCTGGGGTGCCGCCAGCGCACCAGGGCCTCCACGCCCACCGGCCGCCGCGTGCCCAGGTCCACCACGGGCTGGTAGATGACGAACAGCTCGTCGGCCTTGAGTGCACGCCGCAGGTCGTTTTCCACTGCCAGCGCGCGCACCACGCGTTCGTGCATGGAGTCGTCGAACATCACCCAGCGGCCGCGGCCGGCGCGCTTGGCCTCGTACATGGCGGTGTCGGCGTTGCGCAGCACCTCGTCGGCCGTGGCGTCGCCGGTGGCCAACACCACGCCCAGGCTGACGCCGGACTGCACCGGCGTCGACCCCAGCAGGTAGGGTTCGGACAACTCGGCCAGCAGGCGGTCGGCGACGACGGTCACCGTCGACGCGTCGTGCACGCCCTCGAGCACGACGACGAATTCGTCGCCACCGATGCGTGCCGCCACGCGCGATTCGTTGCCCAGGCGTGCCACCGCGTCGCCGGGGCGCAGCGTGCG
>JAABPT010000299.1 GCA_011391855.1 Burkholderiales bacterium | reverse complement strand
CGGCATCGAAGGGGCCGGCGCCGATTGGGACTTCGGCCACGGCGCCGGCTTCTACCTCGACGCCACCGCCGAGCCCTGGGCACGCCACTTCCGCATGGAAAGCTACGTGGTGCACGAACTGCGCACGCTCGTCGTGGACCACTTCGGTGCCGAGGCGTCGCGCACCGGACTCTTCGGCCACTCGATGGGCGGCCATGGCGCACTGACACTGGCGCTGCGCCACCCGGGCTTGTTTGCTTCGTTGTCGGCCTTCGCGCCGATTGCCGCGCCCACGCGCTGTCCCTGGGGCGTCAAGGCCTTCGACCGTTACCTTGGCGCGGACCGAGCGGCTTGGGACGCGCACGACGCCAGCGCGCTGATGCGCCGCGCGCGCACGCCCTACCCGCAGGGCATCCTCGTCGACCAGGGACTGGCCGACAAGTTCCTGACCGAGCAGTTGCACCCGCACGAATTCGAGGCCGCCTGCGACGCGGCAGCCCAGCCGCTCACGCTGCGCCGCCATGGCGGCTACGACCACGGCTACTATTTCATCGCCAGCTTCATGGAAGACCACCTGCGCTTCCACGCGCAGCGGCTGATCGGCTAACGATCGCTCTGGCGCCGAGCCGGCGGGCGTTCGGCCACCACCACCGGCAGTTCCAGCGTCTGCGCACCGCGCTGCACCGCCAGCGTCGAAGCGCTCTGCGGCTGCAGCGCGGCCACGGCGGCCAGCAGTTCGCTGGTGTTGGACACGGGCGTGTCGCCCACGCGCACGACCACGTCGCCCGGCTGCACCCCGCCGCGCGCCGCCGGGCCGTTCTGCTGCACGCCGGCGATGAGCACGCCGGTACTCACCGGCAGCTTCAGCGTTTCGGCGAGCTCGGCCGACAGGTCGCGCGGCTCCACGCCGATCCAGCCGCGGCGCACGATGCCGCCGCGCACCAGCGCTTCCATGACCTGCCGCGCCGTGTCCACCGGCACCGCGAAGCCGATGCCCATGCTGCCGCCGGTGCGTGAATAGATGGCGGTATTGATGCCCACCAGCTGCCCCGCCGCATTCACCAGCGCACCGCCGGAATTGCCCGGGTTGATGGCGGCGTCGGTCTGGATGAAATTCTGGAACGGCGACGAGCCGTCCTGCTTGCGGTCGAGCGCGCTCACGATGCCGGCGGTGACCGTCTGTCCCACGTTGAACGGGTTGCCGATGGCCAGCACGGCGTCGCCCACCTGCAGCGCACGCACGTCGCCCAAAGTGACCACGGGCAGGGCGTCGAGGTCGATCCTGAGCACGGCAATATCGGTCTCGGGGTCGCTGCCGACGAGTCGCGCGCGCGCCTGGCGGCCGTCGGCGAGCTGGACCTCGATTTCCGTGGCCTGGTCCACCACGTGATGGTTGGTCAGCAGGTAACCCTCGGGTGAGACGATGACGCCCGAGCCCAAGCCCACGCGCCGCTGCGTGGCCGCGCCGTCGCCGAAGAAGAAGCGGAAACGCGGGTCGTCGGCCTGGGGGTTGCGCTGCGCCGTGCGGGTGGCGGTCACGCTCACGACCGCTGGCGTGGCCACTCGTGCCGCCGCGGCATAGCCGCCGTCGGCGCCATGCGCCGCTCCGCTGGCCGCCGCCGTGGGCGGTGCCGCCTGCACCAGCGTGGCGGGTGGCCGGGCGTTGCCGGTGAAGCTGCCGCGCTGCAACCATTCGGGCTTGAGCGTGAGCACCACGAACAGCACCGCCACGGCCACCGTGACGGCTTGCGAAAACACGAGCCAGGTTCTACGCCACATCGCCGGGGCCGGGCAGAATGCGCCCATGGCCGAAAGAGTTGAAGTCGAAGCTTTCCTGCAGCAATTGCTGCAGCCCGAAGGCTACAAGGATTATGGGCCGAACGGTCTGCAGGTCGAGGGCCGGCGCGAGGTGCGGCACGTGGCCTCGGGCGTCACCGCCAGCCTGGCTTTCATCGACGCGGCCATCGCCGCCGGCGCCGATACGCTGCTGGTGCACCACGGCCTGTTCTGGCGCGGCCAGGACGGGCGCCTGACCGGCTGGCTGAAGGCGCGCGTGGCAAGGCTGCTGGCGCACGAGCTGAACCTGTTCGCCTACCACCTGCCGCTGGACGCGCACGCGGAATACGGCAACAACGCGCAGCTGGGTCGGCGGCTGGGGCTGCTGGCCGACGCGCGCTTCGGCGACCAGGACCTGGGCTTCATCGGCCCGACCGGGGAAGCCTTGCCGACGCTGGAAGCACTGGTGCTGGCCGTGGACAGCCAGCTGGGCCGCCCCGCGGTCGTGGTGCCCGGCGACGGCCGACCGCTGCGCCGCGTGGCCTGGTGCAGCGGTGGCGCGCAAGGGTATTTCGAGGCCGCCATCGCCGCCGGCGCCGATGCCTTCGTCACCGGCGAGATCTCCGAGCCGCAGGCCCATCTGGCGCGCGAGACCGGCGTCGCTTTCCTGGCCTGCGGCCACCATGCGACCGAGCGCTTTGGCGCGCCGGCCGTGGCGGCCGCGCTGGCGGCGCGCTTCGGCCTGGAGCACCGCTACATCGAGATCGGCAACCCGGCATGAGGACGCGCAAGCGCACCTGCGCGCGCTTGCGCGCTGCAGGCCGGACGCGAGCTCGGGGAGCGGCGGCATGAAGCCGCTGCTGGTGACGATGGGCGACGCCGCCGGCATCGGCCCCGAGATCATCGTGCGCGCCTTCGAACGCGGCGCGCTGGGCGACGCCGTGGTCATTGGCGACCCCGCCGTGCTGCGCCGCGCCGGCGCGCCGATGACGGCGGTTGTCGAGCACCCGTCCGACTTGCCCGCCGTGCCTCCCGGCTGCCTGCCCGTGCTGCCGCCGCCAGGGCTGCCCACGGGGCTGGCCGAGCTGCCCTGGGGCCGCGTCGACGCCCGCTGCGGGGCCGCCGCGGCGCGCTGCATCGAGCACGCGGTGACGCTCGTGCGCGCCCAGGACGCCGCAGCCATCGTCACCGCACCCCTGCACAAGGAAGCCCTGGCCGCCGCCGGTGTGCACTATCCGGGCCACACCGAAATGCTGCAGGCCCTGGCCACCGCACCCGGCGCCGCGCCGCCGCCAGTGCGCATGATGCTGGCCAACGACGAATTGCGCGTGGTGCTGGTGACCATCCACCAGTCGCTGCGCACGGCCATAGCCGCAGTGAGCTTCGACGCCGTGCTGAGCACGCTGCGCATCGCGCACCGCGCCGCGGCGGCCTGGGGCCTGGCGCGGCCGCGCATCGGTGTGGCCGGGCTCAACCCGCATGCCGGCGAGGGCGGGCTGTTCGGCGACGAAGA
>JAABPT010000298.1 GCA_011391855.1 Burkholderiales bacterium | reverse complement strand
CTTGTGGAGATCAGGAATCAAATCCTCCATGGCAAGCCTTGTACCGGGTCAAGCGGCGAGTCTCGGCTGAGTTCGCGGAGCGTTTTCGAGATTGCAGACCTTGAGGATGCGGCTGACGAGTTCAGCCAATGCAATATCGAACTCAATGCGCAGTTCTACGGCTTCCTCGCCACCTACGTGCCTCAGTGAGAGAACAGCACGCGGGATTCACTCCGCAGGCCCGACAGACAACGCCACCTCGGCCACACCTTCGACACGGCCGGTGATCTGGTCTCCCGTCACCACCGCACCCACGCCTTCGGGCGTGCCGGTGTAGATCAGGTCACCGGGCTGCAGGTGGTAGTAGGTGGACAGGTCCGCGATGATTTCGCGGACGTTCCAGATCAGCTTGTCCACGTTGGACGACTGCTTGGTGGCGCCATTGACTTTCAGCGCGATGGCGCCCTGCTCGATCACCACGCCAGGCATGGGCACGATCTCGGAGCAGACCGAGCCTTCCTCGATGTCCTTGCCGGTGTCCCAGGGGCGGCCCTTGTCGCGGGCGACCAGCTGCAGATCGCGGCGCGTCATGTCCAGGCCTGCCGCGTAGCCGTAGACCAGTTCGTGGGCCTGGTCTTCGCTGACGCGGAAGCCAGGTTTGCCGATCGCCAGTACCAGCTCCATCTCGAAGTGGTAGTTGCTGGTGCGCGGCGGATAGGCCACGGTCGCGCCGCTCTGCACCAGGGTCTGCGGCGACTTGGTGAAGTAGAAGGCCTGCTCGACGCTCTTGTCCACCGGTTTGCCCATCTCGACCGCGTGCGCGTGGTAGTTGCGGCCGACGCAGAAGATGCGGTTGATGGGGAAGCGCTCGGTCTTGCCACGGACCGGCAGGGACTGGACGGCGGGCGGGGTGAAGAGGTACTGGGTCATCTGGGTGTCTCTGACAAGTTATCTCGTCTCATAGACGCCAAGTTTTCTGTGGAGTGGGGATTCGTCGGCGATGAAGACGAATGAAGGCTGGTCGGCCGAGCGGTTCTTCAGCGTCACAGGTTCGTAGCCAGGCGCGCAGCAGGTGTCGGCCTCGACCAGGCCGAAGGTCTTGCCGCAGGTGGACACATCGACGCCGCCTTCGATCAGGTGGAACACGCAGGACGGCGAGCGCGCCGGCAGCGTGAGTGTCTGGCCGGGTTTCAGCATCAGCGCGTAGAAGCCCAGGATGTTTTCGGCGTCGTCGCCGGTCTCGGGGTTCACGTAGGTGACCTGCACGCATTCCAGATCGGGCTGGTTGGCGGCCATGCCCACCAGCGCGGCGTGCGTGTCGACCCAGGCGTAGCGCAGCATGGGGTAGCGCTTGTCGCTGCGGCTGAACACGTTCGTGGGCACTACGCCAGCGCGGGTCCAGGCGCGGTCGCCGTTGCCTTGTTTGACGGTCTGGCGCGTGCCGTTGATGTGGTAACTGGCTTCCATGTAATAGACCAACGGCAGGTCCAGCACGTCGAGCCACACCACGGGGTCGGTGCCGTCGTGGCCGTGTTCGTGCCACAGGCCGGTGGGCGTGAGGATCAGGTCGCCGCGGCTCATGGGGCACTTCTCGCCATCCACCGTGGTCCAGGCACCTTCGCCCTCGACCACCATGCGCACCGCGTTGGGCGTGTGGCGGTGGCTGGGCGCCCATTCACCGGGCAGCAGCAGCTGCATGCCCAGGTACATGGCCGGGCTGGCCTTCATGTTCTCCAGACCGTGGCCGGGGTTGGCCAGCACCAGCACGCGGCGCTCGGCTTTTTCAATCGGGGTCAGCTCGCCGGCTTTCAGCAGCAGCGGCTTGAGCGTGGCGTAGGGCCAGTGCACGGCCAACGTGGCGCGCGTGGGCACACCTGGCGGCAGCACGGCCCGCAGGCTGGGCCACAGCGGCACCAGGTTCAGCGCCTTGAGGTCGTCGCGGTAGTCCTGCGGCAGGTCTTCGAGTCGGCCGAGTTCGTGGCTCATGTCTTGTCTCCTGGAGTGATATGGGCGCGAGGTGTCTTTTTCAGAGAACCCCGCGGAACCGGCTTTGCCGGGCCTCTGGGGTTGCCCCTTGAGGGGCGGAGACTCAACGCAGAATACCGGCGAAAAACGCCGACAGCGCCTCAAACCCATCGAGCGGCAGCACGTTCGCGACGTACTGATCCGGGCGCACGACGATGATGCAACCGCGTTCGCGATCGATCCCGCGCATGTTGTAGATGTCGCCCGCGCCCTTGTGGTCCACACAGAAAACCTTCTCGTGGTCCTGCAGGCCGAGCTTGCCGGTCCGGGGCTTGAGCAGCGAGGGCATGTGCTCGTAGGCGAGCTGGTCGAAGGTCTGCTGGAACACGGCACGCACGTCGATCACGGCGTCGATGTCTTCACCCTTTCGGGTGTGCTTCACCACCGGTGACGCCGGGTCGATCTCCAGCCAGTCCGCGAGTTTGTGGATCGCCGAACCCGGGGCCGAGCTGTCCGCCTGGCCCGCGAAGGCATAGATGCGCCAGCGCGCGTCGGCCTCGGCGACGTGGCCCAGCTGCATCTGCTTCGCGTCGGACAGGCGCACCACGGGCGCGGAGTGGAAGCGGCGGCCGATTTCTTCGCCCTTGGCCAGTGCCTGGTGCGTGCCGGGCGCGAACAGGTAGGAGGTGTCGTACTTCACCGCGGTGCCGCCGGTGAATTCGAGGTTGGCCTTGAACTGGCGGATGATGCGCGGCTCTTCGGTGCCGTCGCGCTCGGCCTGCGTCGTGGGGGCCGACATGATGCGTGACCACTCGTGGTCGGTCTCGACCAGGCGCTTGGCTTCGGTCAGGCGCTCTTTGGAGTAGCTGCGCAGCAGGCTGGCGTCGGCCCGGCCTTGCAGCACATGCACCAGCTTCCAGCCGAGGTTGAAGGTGTCCTGCATCGAGACGTTCATGCCCTGGCCAGCCTTGGGCGAGTGGGTGTGGCAGGCGTCACCGGCGGTGAAGACGCGCGGGCAACGGTCCGAGCCCTCGGGCACGTCGTCGAACTTGTCGGTGAGGCTGTGGCCGATGTCGTAGATGGACCACCAGACGACTTCCTTCACGTCGATGGAATAGGGTTTGATGATGCGGTTGGCCGCCGCGATCATGTCTTCCTGCGTGAGCTTGCGGCTCGCGGCTTTTTCGTCGGGGCGCAGCTTGTCCAGCTCGACGTACATGCGGAAGATGTAGCCGCCTTCGCGCGGCAGCAGCAGCACGTTGCCTTCGCCGGCCGAGGAGATCAGGCACTTCTGGCGCACGTCGGGGAAGTCGGTGTTGGCCAGGATGTCCATCACGCCCCAGGCCTGGTGCGCGGCGTCGCCGTGCAGCACGCCGCCAATGGCCTTG
>JAABPT010000309.1 GCA_011391855.1 Burkholderiales bacterium | reverse complement strand
TGCCGGGTCCCGGCCCGGCGGCCGGGTAACTTTCATTTGCGGGCCCAAATGAAAGTCACCAAAGCAAAGGGCCTGAACGCCACACCCCTCAGCTCGTTCTGCTCGCTCCGCACGCCCGGCCCAGCGGGTGACCTGACAACGCGCGACACATCGCACTCCCCGCTCGCTCGTACGCCACGGCTCGCTTCGCATCGCCGGGACGGAATGAGCTGCGCCTGAACTGCTCGACCGCTGCACCCCCGCACCGTAATGCCGCTATGCCGCTGCAATGTTGCACCACTGCGCCTTTGAGTCGGCCTTGCGCCGCGGGTTTGCAGTCTTGTGCCGCTGCCATCGAAGGCCAAGGGCGAGGCGCAGCGAGCCCGTAACGTACGAGCGGGCTGCTGCGCCGATCTGCCTGGCGATGTCAGGTCACCCGCTGGGCCGGGCGTGCGGAGCGAGCAGAACGAGCTGAGAGGTTTTTGCCTTCAGGCACTCTTCTTTGGTGACTTTCTTCTGTGCCAGCAGAAGAAAGTTACCCGGCCGCCGGGCCGGGACCCGGCAGGGTGAAGGTCAGCCCGAGCCGCCGGCTCGCAACGAAGCGACGATCGCCAAAGCGGCGCGTGGGGCGCCGCACTGCCCATAGCGGCTGCGTCAGAAACGCTGGCTCCAGCGCGCACTGGCCAGGAAGTTGCGCCCGGCGGCCGGTTCGAAGAAGCGCTGGTTGGCTTCATTGACAATGACGCTGCCGGCCACGCGGCGGTCCGCCAGGTTGTCGACGCGGCCCAGCAGTTCCAGTTGGCCGGGGCCGAGGTCCAGCCGCCACAGCGCCCGCAGTCCGACCAGGCCATAGCCGGCGGCGAAGTCGCTGTTGGTGTCGTTCACTGCCTGGCGGCCCTGGCCACGCACTTCCAGGCCGAATTCGGCCCGGCCGGGTGTCCACGCCACTTCGGCGTAAGCGCTGCGGTCCACCGTGCCGGCAATGCGGTTGCCGGCCGGCACCGGCACGTCGGGCGTGACGCAGGGCACGGCGCGGCAGACGAAGAAGCCGTTCTCATAGGTCGCCGACAACCAGGTGGCGGCCAGCTGTGCACGCCAGCCATCGGCGATGCGCCAGCGCAGGTCGATCTCGGCGCCCTGGCGCTTCGTATCGTCGACATTGGTGAAGGTGGCGCGGCCACCGCGGTTGGTGGCGACACCGATCTCGTCCTGCGTGCGGGCGTCGAAGATGGCGGCATCGAGGCTCAGGCCCAGTGCGGCGGCGCGCCACTTGGCGCCCAACTCGACCTGCGTGCTGCTCTGGCCCTTGAGCTCGGTATTGAAGCCGGCGCTGCCGTCGGGCCGGTAGGCCAGTTCGTTGAAGGTGGGCGACTCGTAGCCGCGCCCGGCGCTGACATAGAGATTGAGCGCTTCGCTGGCACGCCACTGCAGCGCAGCCACCGGGTTCGTGAAGCTGTAGGACTGCGAGCCTGAATCGTCGAGGTTGCCGCCGACGATGTAGTGGTCGTCGGAACGGAACTCCACGCGGCCGCTGCGCACGCCCAGCGTGGCCACCCAGCGCGGATCGATTTCGATCTCGCCCTGCGCGTAGGCGCTCTGGGCCACGACGCGGTTGGTCTCGTCGCGGCGCAGCTTGCCGGTCACGCCCAGCACCTGGTCGGCGCCGCTGCCGGTGAAATTCTCGTAACCGCGGCGGTCTTCCTGGCTGTGGTCGAAGGTCGCGCCGGCCACCAGCTGCGCCCCACGGTCGCCGGCCAGCGCCCAGCGCCAGACCAGGCGCGCGTCCACGCCCTGGTAGTCGCGGTCGAAGTCGATCACGCCGCCGGGTTGGCGTTCGCTGATGGCCGGATTGACGGGGTTGACCTGGGTGGCCACCGGGATCGCCTGCCACTGCGTCACCGAGCGTTGGCCGTAGTAGGCGGTGAGCTGGCTCTCGCGCAGTGCGCCGAGGTCACTGAAGCGGCGCCGCCACTGCACGCCGCCCTGGGCCTGGCTGGCTTCCTTGCGCGTGTCGAACTGCGTGGCCTGGGGTGTGGTCTGGTCGGGGTCGGCCTCGAACTGCGCGCGCGTCAGGCCCAGCGGGTCCTGCGCCGGCTGGTCCAGCGCATTCAGCACCACCACGACGCGGTCGGCCTCGCCCTCGTAACCCAGCCGCACATTGCCCAGCGTGCGCTGCGCGGCACTGTGTGGGCGAAAGCCGTCGATCTCGAAGCCGCTGAGGGAAGCGCGCACGCTGAAGCCGCCGTCCAGCGGCGCGTCGATGCCCAGGCGCACCTGGGCCAGGCCGGCGCTGCCGGCATCCACGCTCACCGAGTACGCGCGCTCCACGGGCGCCGCGCTGAGCAGCGAGATGACGCCACCCGAGCCGTTGCCGTACAGCGCTGAGAAGGGGCCGCGCAGCACTTCCACGCGCTCGGCGCCGGCCAGGTCGAAGTGCGACACCTGGCCCTGGCCGTCGGGGCCGGCAGCGGGAATGCCGTCGGTGTACAGGCGCATGCCGCGCACGCCGAAGCTGGCGCGGGCACCAAAGCCGCGTGAACTGATCTGCAGGTCCTGCGCATAGTTGTTGCGCAGGTTCACCACCAGGCCCGGCACGCGGGCCATGGCTTCGGACAGGTTGACCATGGGCCCGGCGCTGCGCAGCTCGGCGGCGTCGACCACGCCCACGGCGTAGGGCGTGTCGAAGATGCGCTGCTCGGTGCCGCTGCCGATGATGACGACGGTTTCCGGCGGCGCCGCGGCGGGCTGAGGCTGGGCGGAGGCCGGCAGCGCCAGCGCCGCCAGCCACAGCGCTTCAAGGGGCCGTGGCTTCCACCCGGATCGAATTGAACCAGGCGGCCAGATTGAGGATGTCGTCATCGGTCAGGGGTTTGGCCATGACGGCCATCACTTCGTGTTTGCGCGCGCCACTGCGGTAGGCGCGCAATTGTGCAGCCACGTAGATCGCCGGCTGGCCGGCGAGGTGGGGGGCGTCGGGCGTGACCGACAAGCCCAGGGCGCCGTGGCACACCGCGCAGGCCTGGGCCTTGGCGCGGCCGGCACCGGCGTCTTGCGCGCCGGCCGGGACGGCCGCCCCACCCAGGGCAGCCGCCACGGCCAGCAGCCAGGCCGCGCGTGCAGTCGCTGCCGCCACTTACTGCGCGCTGTAGGTCACGCGGTAGATGGCACCGGCAAAGTCGTCGCTGATCAGCAGCGAGCCGTCCTTCATCACCGCCACGTCGACCGGGCGGCCGCGGAAGATGCCGTTCTCGTCGAGGAAGCCGTCGGCGAACACTTCGTGCTTGTCGGCGTTGCCGTCGGCCTTCAGCGAAACGAAGTCGATCAGCGCGCCCGTGGGCTTGGTGCGGTTCCAGGAACCGTGCGAAGCCACGAAGATGCCGCCCTGGTACTTGGCCGGGAACATCTTGCCGTTGTAGAAGGTCATGCCGAGCTGGGCCTGGTGCGCAGGGAATTCGACCTGCGGCTTGGTCCAGCTGGCCGGTGCCTTCATGTCCTTCAGGTCAGGCGCGGCCGCGGTGCCGGCGATCTGCACGTTGTTGCCGTGGATGTAGGGGTAGCCGAAGTGTTCGCCGCCGGCCTTGGTGATGCGGTTGAGTTCCCCGGGCGGCGTGTCGTCACCCATGCCGTCGGTCTGGTTGTCGGTGAACCAGACGGCCTTGTCCTTGGGGTTGATGTCCATGCCCACCGAGTTGCGCACGCCGCGGGCCACCACCTCGCGCTTGGAGCCGTCGAAGGCGTTCATCTTGATCATGCCGCCGATGCCCAGCTGCTCGTACAACGCCACCTTTTCCTTCGGTTGCACGTTGAAAGGCTGACCCAGCGTGACGTGCAGCATGCCGTCGTCGCTGACGCGGCAGGTGCGGGCACCGTGGTTGTAGCTCTCCTCCTCGGGCGGGACCAGCTTGCCCTGGCCGACGACCTCGATGACGGCGACGTCCGGTCCCTCGTAGAAGAACTCGGCGGCCGGGAAGTTGAGCACGCGGTTGTGCTCGGCCACGATCAGGAAGCCGTCCTTGGTCCAGCACACGCCGTTCGGGTTGGTGAACTTGAGCGAAGGGGCGAAGGACTTCACCTCGTCGGCCACGCCGTCGCTGTTGCGGTCGGTCACGGCCCAGACGCTGGTCTTGCGCGTGCCCACGAACAGCATGTTGGTGCTGGGGGCCACGGCCATGTGGCGTGCATCGGGCACCACCGCGAACAGGTCGATGCTGAAGCCGGGCGGCAGCTTGACGCGCTTGAGATTGGCGCGGATGGCGTCGGCGTTCTTGCCGGTCTGCGGCACCACCGGGATATTCAGATCGGTGGTGGCGACCTTCATCTGCTTGAGCTTCTCGATATTCTGCTGCGCTGCCACGGGCAGCGTCACAGTGGCGGCCAGCACGGCGGCGGCCAGCAGGCGCAAGGGTTGGGTCGGCATCTGGGTCAAAGTCGTCTCCTCGGTGGTGGGTCTGGAACTGCGCAGGCGGTGCGGCGCAGCGCAGAACGTCAGCAATGCGCGTACCAGTGCGGGAACACCCGCAGACGCGGTGGGTTCGCCCCGGTCATGGTCGCGCGGCGGCTGTTCAGTCGTGGCGCATTGTCCAGCGCGACTGTCCAGAAACTGTGCAGTTGCCCAGGACCTTGCACCCTGCTACCGTCCGCGTCCCGCAGCCGGCGCCGATCGGCCACAGGACGGAGACAACGATGAGCCTGAGCACCCCTCACCAGATCGCACGCGCGCACGCACTCCGCGCACGCGGCAATGCCCTGCCGCCCGACGGTTTGCCGGCTGACGAGATCCTGGACAGCTGGGTGCGCTGCATGCAGGCCGGCCTGGACAGCGCCGCGCCGGTGGTGGTGCCGGTGGTCGAGGCCACCGACCTGCGGCTGCGCCGCGAGCGCAGCGAGGTCGCGCGGCGGCTGGCGCAGGCCGAACTGGAGACGCTGTCGCAACAGATCGCAGGGTCGAACTTCCTGCTCGCCTTCGCCGACAACGAAGGCGTCATCCTGGACCTCTACGCCGACAACCGCTTCTCGATGAGCGGCGCCAACCCGGGCATCGTGGCCGGCAGTTGCTGGCGCGAAACCCTGTGCGGCACCAACGGCCTGGGCACGGCGCTGGCCAGCGGGCGTTCGGTGGCCGTCACGGGGCTGGAACACTATTTCCTGAAGCTCGGGGACGTTTCCTGCACCGCCGCGCCGGTGCGCGACGCCCATGGCGAGGTGGTGGGAGTGCTCGACGCTTCGAGCTATTTCGAATCGCGCCAGCGCCACACGCAGGCGCTGGTGCAGATGGCGGCCACGCACATCGAGAACGGCCTGCTGGCGCACCAGATGCGCTCGCATTGGGTGCTGGCGATCCACCCCCGGCCCGAATTCCTGGGTACCCTGAGCGCCGGCTTGCTGGCCTTCGACGACGCCGGTCGCCTGCTGGCCGTGAATGCGCGCGGCCGCCAGTTGCTGCAGGGGCTGGACGCCTTGCCGGGCACGGCTTTCGAAGCCCTGTTCGGCGAATCGTTCGAGATCGTCATGGCGCGGCTGCAGCGCCACGGCGAACACCGCCTGCGCGACATGCTCGGCAGCGCGCTGGTGGCGGTGTGCGTCGGTCGCCCCCCGCTGCGCCGTGCGGCACCCGTGCCGGCGGCGCCGCCGGCCTTAGCCGCACCGGCCTTACGGGTCGCAGGGGCGCCACGGCCAACCGCGGCAGTGCCGGATGTGGTCGTCGAGGACCCGGCGGTGGCCGCGGCCTATCGGCTGGTGGAAGCAGCGGTGCGCATCAAGGTGCCGGTCCTGCTGTGCGGCGAAACCGGCACCGGCAAGGAGATGCTGGCCCGCCACGCGCACGCCAGCAGCGGCCGCAGCGGCGCCTTCGTGGCCGTGAACTGCGGTGCCCTGCCCGGCGAGCTGATCGAGGCCGAACTCTTCGGCTATGTCGGCGGCGCCTTCAGCGGCGCGCGGCGCGAAGGCAGCATCGGCCTCATCGCCAGCGCCGACGGCGGTACGCTGCTGCTGGACGAAGTGCGCGAACTGCCGCTGCAACTGCAGGCGTCGCTGCTGCGCTTCCTGGACGACCGCAGCGTGCGCCCGGTGGGCGGCACCGCCAGCCGCACGGTGGACGTGCTGTTGCTCGCCGCCACCCACGCCGACCTGGACGAGGAGGTGGCGGCACGCCGCTTCCGCGCCGACTTGCTGTACCGGCTGAACACCGTGCGCGTCGACCTGCCGCCGCTGCGGCTGCGGCGCGACTTCGCGCTGGCCGTGCGCAGCCTGCTGGCCTGCCTGGACGGCGCGGCTTCGATCAGCGACGAAGCGGTGGTCCGCCTGGCGCTGCACCGCTGGCCGGGCAATTTCCGCGAATTGCGCTCGCTGCTCACGCGCGTGCTGCTGCACGGCACGCAGCGCATCGGCGCCGCCGAGGTCGAACGCTGGCTGCCTGCAGCCGCGGCCGCGGGGGCGCCGGCCTCGGCGCTGCAGCTCAATGCCGCCGAACTGGTGCGGCGCGAATTCGAACGCTGCAGCAGCGTCAGCCAGACGGCGCGGGCGCTGGGCATCTCGCGCACCACCGTCTACCGCCATCTGCACGCGGCGGGCGCCGCGCGCTGAAACCACGCGCGCCGTGCCGGGACGGGCACGCGCCCGTGCCGAAACGAACCGAACGAAGCGAACGGACTCCCGCATGACCCCGCCGCCAGCGCCGCCCCGCATCACCGTCTACCAGCAGTGGCTGCAACAGACCCGCGGCCTGCGCTTCGACAGCTACGACGAACTGTGGGCCTGGTCCACCACCGACCTGGGCGCATTCTGGCAGTCGATCTGGGATTGGTTCGACATCGAGTCGCCCACGCCGCACCGCGCGGTGCTCGAAGCCGAGGTCATGCCGGGCGCCAAGTGGTTCCCGGGCGCGCAGGTGAACTACGCGCGCCAGGTGCTGAGGCATGCCGACGCGGCACATGCCGCCGGTCACCCGGCCATCGTCTTTCAGAACGAACGCATGGCTGCGCCAGTGGAAATGTCGTGGCCCGAGCTGCGGCGCCAGGTGGGCTACTTTGCCGCCCGGTTGCGCGAGGCGGGTGTGATGCCGGGCGACCGGGTCTGCGCGGTCCTGCCCAACACGCCGCACACCGTGGTGGCCTTCCTGGCCACCGCCAGCCTGGGCGCGGTGTGGTCGGTGTGTTCGCCCGACATGGGCCCGGTGGCGGTGCTCGACCGCTTCCGCCAGATCGCACCCAAGGTGCTGGTGGCGGTGGACGGCCAGGTCTGGGGCGGTGTGGCGCACGACCGTCGGCCGGTGCTGCGCGAGGTGCTGGCGGGGCTGCCGTCGGTGCAGCACCTGGTACTGCTGGCCGACGTGGACACCTCGGCGCGCGGCGCAGACTTTGCCGCGCCGGGCCGGCAGGGCCACGACTTCGCCGACTGGGTGGCGGGCGACCCGGGCACCTATCTGCAGGACTGGCAGCCCGCCTGGCTGCCCTTCGACCACCCGCTGTGGGTGGTGTATTCCAGCGGCACCACCGGCTTGCCCAAGCCCATCGTGCACGGCCACGGCGGCATCGTGCTGGAGATGCTCAAGGGCGGCGCGTTGCACAACGACGTGCGGCCCACGCTGGGCAGCGGCGAGCGCTTCCACTGGTTCAGCACCACCGGCTGGATCATGTGGAATGCGCAACTCGGAGCACTGCTGGGCGGCACCACGGTCTGCCTGTACGACGGCAACCCGGCGGGTCCCGCCTCCGCTCACGACTGGGGCACGCTGTGGCGCTTCGTCGGCGCTGCCGGCGTGACCTGGTTCGGCGCCGGTGCGGCCTATTTCGCCAGCTGCATGAAGGCCCATGTGGAGCCGATGCAGGTGGCGGACCTGTCACGCCTGCGCGCCATCGGCAGCACCGGCAGCCCGCTGTCGGACGAGGCCTACCAGTGGATCTGGGACCATGGCCCGAAGGTGGCGGGCCAGGACATCTGGCTCAACCCCATCAGCGGCGGCACCGACTTCGCGGGCGCTTTCGTCGCCGGCAACCGCGCCTTGCCGGTGGTCCAGGGCGAGATGCAATGCCGCTGTCTGGGCGCGGCCGTGGAGGCCTGGAGCGAAGACGGCCGGCCGCTCATGAACGAGGTGGGCGAACTGGTGTGCACCAAGCCCATGCCATCGATGCCGCTGTACTTCTGGGGCGACGAAGGCGGCAAGCGCTATCTGGAAAGCTATTTCGACATGTTCCCCGGCGGACCCGGCCAGCCCGCGGCGTGGCGTCACGGCGACTGGATCCGGCTCGTGCCGCACCCGGACCTCGGTGCCACCGGCGCCGTGATCTACGGTCGCAGCGACGCCACCATCAACCGCCAAGGCGTGCGTATGGGCACGGCTGAGCTGTACCGCGCGGTGGAGGTGCAGCCCGAGGTGCTGGACAGCCTGGTGGTGGACCTGGAATACCTGGGCCGCGAAAGCTGGATGCCGCTGTTCGTGGTGTTGCGCGAAGGGCTCGTGCTCGACGACACGCTGGTGCGGCGGCTGAAGCAGGCCATCCGACAGGCGCTTTCGGCGCGCCACGTGCCGAACGACGTCTACCAAGTAGCGGCGGTCCCGCGCACGCTGTCGGGCAAGAAGATGGAGCTGCCGGTGAAGAAACTGCTCATGGGCGCCGCCCCCGAGGCCGTGTTCCACCGCGACGCCATGGCCAATGCCGGCTGCATCGACTGGTTCGTGGACTTCGCGCGCCAGCGCGCACAGGCCCAGGCGGACGACTGAACGGCGGCCCTGAACGGCCGTCCTGAACGTCCGTCAACCGCCGGCCATTGCCACGATGGCGCTCGCCGGCACGGCACCCGACTGGCGCTTCGTCTCGCGCCCGTCGTCCAGCCGCAGCAGCGTGGGAATGCTGCGGATGCCGTAGCGCTGCGAAAGCCCCGGGTTGTCGTCGCTGTTGACCTTCACGAGCAGGGCGCGCCCGGCCAGTTGCTTGCCGGCCTGTTCGAAGGCCGGCGCCATCATGCGGCACGGCCCGCACCATGGCGCCCAGAAGTCCACCAGCACCGGCCGCCCGGTGGCGCCGACCACGGCGTCGAAATTGGCGTCGGTCAATTCCAGCGGCTGGCCTTGCAGCAATTCCTTGCCGCAGCGGCCGCAGGTGGGAGCTTCGTCGATGCGCCCGGCGGGCAGGCGGTTGATGGCGCCGCAATGCGGGCAGGCCACGTGCAGGGTGTCGGCATTCATGATGAGTAGATAGGGGCCGCGGGCGGCGGCACAAGGGCGGGCCCGGCAGCGGGCTTGTCCACCAGCCGCGCCGCCACCGCGTCGCCCACGAACTGCATGAAGGCGCGCACGCGCGCCGTCTGCCGCAGGTCGGGGTGGGTGAGCATCCACACCGGCACCGACAGCTCGGGAATCGGTTCCGACACCGCCACCAGTTCCGGGTGCTGCGGCTCCATGAAGGTGGGCAGCACGCCGATGCCGATGCCGGTGCGCAGCATCGCCGCCACGGCGTTGAAGATATCGGCGCGCACGCGCACCTGGGCGCGGTCGAGGTGGGTGCGCATCCAGCGGTCGTAGACGCGGTGCGTGGCGTCGCGCTCGAAGGCCACCCAGGGCGCGTCACGCAGCAGCGCCGGCATCGGCGTCACCGCCTGCGGCAGCCCGGGGGCGCCGCGCAGCGCATAGGCGCGGCAGTGCGTCATGCCGAGCTGGCGGCCCACCAGGTGCTCGGCCACGTTGCCTGAAAGGCGCAGCGCCACGTCGGCTTCCTTGCGCGTCCAGTCGGTGGAGTCTTCGGTGTGGCGGCGCGACAAGTCCACCAGAATGGCGTTTTCCACCACCTCTACCTCGATGCCCGGGTAGGCGCGCGCAAAGTCGGCCAGCGGCTGCGGCAGCAGGTGTTCCATCACCACGAAGGCGGTGGCCACGCGCAGCGGCCCGGTGAGTTCGCGGTCGCGGCCGAGCACGCGGCGTTCGATCTCGTCGGCCTGGTCGGCCATGCGCCGCGCCTGCTCCAGCAGCAGCACGCCGGCCTCAGTGGGTTGGTAACCACTTCGAGAACGGTCGAACAAACGCGCGCCCAGGCGCATCTCCAGCGCCTCCAGCCGGCGCTGCACCGTGGTGGCGTTCACACCCAGCTGCCGCGCCGCGCCGGCCAGGCTGCCGGCGCGCCCGATGGCCAGCGCATGACGCAGGTCGCTCCAGTCCAGGTCGGACATGCTCCATCTCCTCGGTAGAACCTTGAGGCTGCATTTTTGCAGTTTCCGAATGCACTTCAAGCTCTTTTCTGCACCAACGCAATGTCATACAGTGACCACATTCGCGTTTACCCGCACTCCAAGGAGCCCAACATGGCTGCCACCTGGTTCTCACCGATGACGATGCCCGCTCCTGCCCGTGGCCAGGCGCCAGCCCGGCGGCACACGGTGGCGCAGCCGCGCGTCGCGCCAGTGCAGGCGCAGCCGGGATGGCTGGAGCGTCTGGCGTTGTGGGCCGACGCGCAGCCGGCGCACCGCCGTCTGGGCAGTTGGACGATGGACTGCTGACACCCCACTTGACGCGGCCGGGGGAGCCACCGGCCGCCGGGCTCTGATCGAGGAGCCCGCCCCGGGTGAGCCCGCCGGTGGGTTGCCGGGCGCTGCCTAGAATCGGCTCGATGCCCTTACGCACCCGCCTGGCGGCGCTGCACCGCCTGTTCGTCGTCACGCTTCTGGGCTTCGCTTCCGGGCTGCCACTGGCGCTCACCGGCCAGGCCATGCAGGCCTGGCTCACGGTGGAAGGTATCGACCTGGCAACGATCGGCTTTCTCAGCCTGGTCGGCCTGCCTTACACCTTCAAATTTCTGTGGGCGCCGCTGATGGACCGCTTTGAGCTGCCCATCCTGGGCCGCCGGCGCGGCTGGCTGGTGCTCACGCAACTGGCGCTGGCCGGCGTGCTGCTGGCGCTGGCGGCCACATCACCCAAGGACGCCATCCGCCTGTTTGCGCTGCTGGCAGTGGCGGTGGCCTTCGTCTCGGCGTCGCAGGACGTCGTCATCGACGCCTACCGCACCGACCTGCTGCCCGCCGCCGAGCGCGGCATGGGCGCTTCGCTGGGCGTCATGGGCTACCGGCTGGCGATGATCCTGTCCGGCGGCATTGCGCTGATCTGGACCGACGCCACGCAGGGCGCGGGCTGGTCCTGGCCCGAGGTCTACCGCTTCATGGCCGGGCTGATGGCCGGCGCGGCGGTGCTCTCGGCGCTGGTGCTGCCGCGACTGCCGGCGCTGGCCGTGAAGCCGCCGCCGGCGCGCAACGACCTCTGGGGCTTTGCCGCCGTGCTGGCCGCGGTGGCGGCCGGCGTGTGGCTGAGCGACCGCTACGGGCCCGGCATCGCCCAGGCGTTGGTGGCGCCGCTGCTCGAAGGCAGCGCGATGCCGCCGCCGCTGCAGAAGCGCTGGGTGGACCTGGCGGCGCTGCTGCTGGGCATCGCCTTCACGCTGCCGCTGGCGGCCTGGGCGGCGCGGCGGGCGCGCTTTCACACCCTGCTGGGCGGTCTGCAGAGCTACTTCAGCCAGCGCGGCGCGGCGGCCTTCCTGCTCTTCATCGTGCTCTACAAGCTGGGGGACGCTTTCGCCGGCTCGCTGATGACGGCCTTCCTGCTCAAGAGCATGGCCTACACCTCGGCCGAAGTGGGCGTGGTCAACAAGGTGATCGGGCTGTGGCTGACGATCGGCGGCGCGCTGGTGGGCGGCGCGATCATGCTGCGCATCGGCCTGTGGCGCGCGCTCATGTTCTACGGCGTGCTGCAGATGGTCAGCAACCTGGGTTTCTGGTGGCTGGCGGTATCGGGCAAGGGCGTCATCCCCGGCACGGTGCTTCCGCCCTTCGACTGGGGCTTCGTGGCGCTGGCCGCGCCCACGCCGGTGGACGGCGGGCTGCTGCTGGTGGTGGCGTTCGAGAACCTCTCCGGTGGCATGGGCACCGCGGCCTTCGTGGCCTTCCTCATGAGCCTGTGCAACCAGCGCTTCACGGCCACGCAATATGCGCTGCTGTCGGCTTTCGCCTCGGTGGGCCGCGTCTGGGTGGGGCCGCTGGCCGGCGTGCTGGCCGAAAGCATCGGCTGGCCGACCTTTTTCATCATCAGCACGGTGCTGGCGGTGCCGGCGCTGGTGATGCTGTGGTGGCTGCGCGAGAGCGTGCGGGCGCTGGAAGTGCCGCCCGGGGCGGGTGCGGCGGCCGACGACTGACGGGCCGTTGGGGCGCAGACCCGGCGGGTGGCACTGGCGCACTCCTGCGGGCCGAAGCGCCGCCTTCGCCGCCGATAATCGGCTCGGCCAGCGAGTCAGCGGCGAAGCGCCCGCGCTTCGCGCGACCGCAAGCGCAGGGAGTGTCATGACCCGACCCGAGGACCAGGCCCGAGCCGAGATCGACCGCCGCCTGGTCCGGGCGGGCTGGGTGCTGCAGGACATGAAGCAGTTCAACCCGGGCGCCGGCCGCGGCGTGGCCGTGCGCGAATTTCCCACCGACACCGGCCCCGCCGACTACGTGCTGCTGGTCGACCGTGAACCGGTGGGCGTGATCGAAGCCAAGCGCGACGAAGAGGGCCAGCGCATCACCGAGCACGAAGCGCAGACCGAGCGCTACGCCAACGCCACGCTGAAATGGAAGCAGGGCGGCCAGCCGCAGCGCTTCCTGTTTGAGGCCACGGGCCGGATCACCCGCTTCACCGACGGCCAGGATCCGCAGCCGCGCTCACGCGAGCTCTTTTACTTCTTCCGGCCCGAGTGGCTGGCCACTTGGCTGGCGCAGCCCACCACGCTGCGCGGCCGCCTGGCCGGCGGCCTGCCGCCGCTGCCCGTGCAGGCCTTGCGCGACTGCCAGGTCAGCGCCGTCAGCGCCCTGGAGCATTCGCTGGCCCAGAACCGCCCGCGCTCGCTGGTGCACATGGCCACCGGTGCCGGCAAGACCTTCACCGCCATCACCGCCGTCTACCGGCTGCTGAAGTTCGGCGGCGCCAGGCGCGTGCTGTTCCTCGTCGACACGCGCAACCTGGGCAAGCAGGCGCACCAGGAGTTCATGGCCTACCAGCCCGGCGACGACCTGCGCAAGTTCACCGAGCTGTATGGCGTGCAGCGCCTGGCCGGCCCGGCCATCGACCCGCACGCGCAGGTGGTCATCGCCACCATCCAGCGCATGTATTCGGTGCTCTCGGGCGAGCCCATCGACGAATCGGCCGAGGACACGCCGCTGGCCGAAGTGCAGCAGGCCGCGGCCCAGGCCAAGCTTGTGCGCTACAACCCGGCCGTGCCGGTGGAGTGGTTCGACTTCATCGTCATCGACGAATGCCACCGCAGCATCTACAACCTGTGGAAGCAGGTGCTCGACTATTTCGACGCCTTCCTGATCGGCCTGACCGCCACGCCCGACCAGCGCACCTACGGCTTCTTCAACGAGAACATCGTTGCCGAATACAGCTACGAGCAGTCGGTGGCCGACGGCGTGAACGTGGGCTACGACGTCTACGAGATCGTCACCCGCATCACCACGCTGGGTGAGACGCTGGAGGCCCGCGCCTGGGTCGATCACCGCGACCGGCAGACGCGCAGCAAGCGCTGGCGCCAGACCGAGGAAGACCTGCCCTACACCGGCCGCGAGCTCGACCGCTCGGTGGTCAACACCAGCCAGATCCGCAAGGTGATCCAGGCCATGAAGACGGCGGTCGAGACCGAGATCTTCCCGAACCGCAAGGAAACGCCCAAGACGCTGATCTTCGCCAAGACCGACAGCCACGCCGACGACATCGTGCAGACCGTGCGCGAGGTCTACGCGCAGGGCAATGCCTTCTGCCGCAAGGTGACCTATGGCGAGAAGGACGCCGAAGGCGTGCTGGCCAGCTTCCGCAACGATTTCCACCCGCGCATTGCCGTCACCGTGGACATGATCGCCACCGGCACCGACGTGAAGCCACTCGAGGTGCTGCTGTTCATGCGCGACGTGCGCAGCCGCGGCTATTACGAGCAGATGAAGGGCCGCGGCGTGCGCAGCCTGGGCGCCGACGCGCTGCGCCGCGTGTCGGCCAGCGCCGAGGGCGCGAAAAGCCGCTTCGTGCTGATCGACGCGGTGGGCGTGGAAAAGAGCCTGAAGACCGACAGCCGCCCGCTGGAGAAGAAGCCCGGTGTGCCGCTGAAGGACCTGCTGCTGGGCGTGGCGATGGGCCACCGCGGCGACGACACCGTCACCTCGCTGGCCAGCCGTCTGCTGCGGCTGGCCCGGACGCTGGAGCCGGCGGCCCAGGCCCGCGTGGCGCAGGCTGCCCGCGGCGTGCCGGTGCAGGTGCTGGGCCGCGCGCTGCTGGGCGCGCTGGACCCGGACCGCATCGCCGAAGCGGCGCTGGCCACGACCCGCGAGCGCGGCATCACGCGCAGCGAGGACACGCTCACCGCCGACGAACTGGCCGAAGCGCGCGCCGCCCGCGTGGCCGCCGCCTGTGCGCCCTTCGACCGGCCCGAGCTGCGCGACGCCATCGAAGGCGCCCGGCGCGAGATGGAACAGGTCATCGACCACATCAACCTCGACGAGGTCACGCACCAGGGTTACAGCGAGAAGCTGGCCGAGCAGGCCGCGTCCGACGTGAAGCGTTTCGCCGACTTCGTCGCCCAGCACAAGGACGAGATCGCGGCGCTGGCCTTCTTCTACGACCAGCCCTACCAGCGCCGCGCGCTCACGTTCGAGATGGTCGAGGACCTGCACGACCGGCTGAAGCGCCCGCCGCTGATGCTGACCACCGACAAGCTGTGGGCCGCGTATGCGCGCGTGCAGGGCGGCCAGGTCAGCGGCGCGGGCAGCAAACGCCAGCTGACCGACCTGGTGCAATTGGTGCGCTACGCAGTCGGGCTGGACAGCGAATTGCGGCCGTTCCAGGACGAGGTGGACCGCCGCTTCCAGGCCTGGATCTTCCGCCACAACGCGCAGCGCGGCACCGCCTTCACGTCCGAGCAGACCGAGTGGCTGCGGCTGATCAAGGACCACATCGCCAGCAGTTGCAGCGTGGCGCGCGAGGACTTCGACCATGCTGAGTTTGCGAAGCGCGGCGGGCTGCAGCGGGCCTGGGGGTTGTTCGGGGAAGGGCTGGACGGGGTGATGGACGAGATGAATCGGGAGTTGGTGGCTTGAGTTAGCCGCCGACGTTTCGCAGCACACCACCGCTGCCACGGGATAATTCCCGCTTCACTTGGCCAGCCGCCCCTTCAGGAGCCACCATGTTCACCACCGTTGAAGCCGTTCTGCAAGCCGATGGCGCGCTGCGCTTTCTGGAACCGGTCCGGCTGCAGGGCACGCAGCATGTGTTGGTCACCTTCACCCAAGCTCTGGACGAGGCGGTCAGTGGCGCCGCGCTGAGCGAAGCCAGCCTTGCCGCCGACTGGCTGCGCGATGAGGAAGATGCGGCCTGGGCCCACCTGCCGGCGCTGGCGTCGGCGGCCGGCGGAGCCCCAGGCGCATGACCGACCTGGCGCTGGCGCGGCGGCACGTGGTGCTGCTGCCGTTTCCGTTTTCCGACCTGTCAGCGCAGAAGCTCCGGCCGGCTCTGGTGCTGGCAGATGCCGGCCGGGGCGACTGGCTGCTGTGCCAGATCACCAGCAAGCCGTACGCCGATGCACGGGCCGTCGAGATCACCGACGCCGACTTCACGCAGGGTGGCCTTCAGGTCGTCAGCTATGCCCGTCCGGCCAAACTGTTCACCGCCCACGCCTCGCTGATCCGCGCCACGGCCGGAGAGTTGGCGCCGCAGATTCATCAGCGCGTCTGCACCGCATTGGTGGCGCTGCTGAACGACGACGGCAGCGGCGCCTGAACCGTGACGACGTTGCACACCGGAGTGATCAGCACGGTTCCGGGATCGGTGGTGGGGTAGATGAACGGGGAGTTGGTGGCTTGAGTGCCCGCGATGAGTTGCCCACCGGCTGGGTTGTGACGCCGCTTGCCGAACTCTTGACACACATAGAGACCGGCAAGAGCTTCAAGTGCGAGGAGCGCCCTCCGGATGCCGATGAGGTTGGCGTCGTGAAGGTCAGCGCAGTCTCCTGGGGCGAGTACCGTGAGCGGGAAAGCAAGACCTGCATGGATGTTGACCGCGTGAATCCGGATATCTTCGTTCGGCCCGGCGATTTCCTGTTTTCCCGTGCGAACACTATTGATCTGGTGGGTGCCTGTGTGATTGCCCGTCACGTCACGCAGCGAGTGATGCTGAGCGACAAGATTCTTCGCTTTCAGTTCGCAGTTGACGAATTGAAGACCTGGGTGCTTCATTTCCTGCGAAGCAAGTCGGGGCGCGCGCAGATCGAGATGCTCGCATCCGGCAATCAGGAGTCGATGCGCAACATCGGGCAGGAGCGCATCGGCCAAATTCAGGTGCCGTTACCTCCACGCGTCGAACTGGCCCGGATCGTCGCCAAAGTCGAAGAAACTCACTCCGTCCTCGACGCCGCTGCAGCCGAACTGAAGGCTGCATGCGAGAAGCTGCAGCGCTACCGGCAATCCTTGCTGAAGGCCGCCTTCGCCGGCCAGCTGGTGCCGCAAGTCCCGGCCGACGAACCGGCCAGCGCGCTGTTGGCCCGCGTCCGCGCCGAACGCGCGGTGCAGGCCGCAACGTTCAAAGGCCCCCGACCGCGCAAGTCAAAGGTGGCCCCATGAGCAAACGCAAGTCCGAACCCCGCGCGGCGGCAGCGCAGGCCGTGGTGCCCGATCCGTCCACGCTGCTGTCCGACCTGCAGCGCCTGATCGAGCATGCCCGCCAGACCGCGGCGCAGGCAGTCAACATGGAGTTGACGCTGCTGTACTGGCGTATCGGCCAGCGCATCCGTGTCGAGGTGCTGGGTGAAGACCGGGCCGCCTACGGGCAGGAGATTCTGCCGACGCTGTCGGCAGAATTGATGCCGCGCTACGGCCGCGGCTTCAGCGCGCGCAGCCTGTGGCGGATGGTGCAGTTCGCCGAGACCTTTCCCGACGAGGCCGGGGTGCTGGACCTGGGCCGCCAGCTCGCATGGAGCCACTTCCAGGAGCTGATCACGGTCAAGGAACCGCTGGCCCGCGACTTCTATGCCCAGATGTGCAGGATCGAGCGCTGGAGCGTGCGCACGCTGCGCGAGCGCATCGATTCGCTGCTGTTCGAACGCACTGCATTGTCCCGGCAGCCCGAGGCACTGGTCCGCGAGGAACTGGATGCGCTGCGGTCGCGTGGCGACATCAAGCCGCCGCTGCTGCTGAAAGACCCCTACGTGCTGGACTTCCTGGAGCTGGGTGACCGCTACCTGGAAAAGGACGTGGAGGACGCCATCCTGCGCGAGCTGGAGCAGTTCCTGCTGGAGCTGGGCGCCGGCTTCAGTTTCGTGGCGCGGCAGCGGCGCATCCAGCTCGACGGTGACGACTTCTACATCGACCTGCTGTTCTACAACCGCAAGCTGCGCCGGCTGGTGGCGGTCGAACTCAAACTGGGCGACTTCCGCGCCGAGTACAAGGGGCAGATGGAGCTCTACCTGCGCTGGCTGGCCCGCCACGACCAGGAGCCGGGCGACGCGCCGCCGCTGGGCATCATCCTGTGCACCGGCAAGAAGCAGGAGCAGATCGAACTGCTCGAACTCGACAAGTCGGGCATCCATGTGGCCGAGTACCTGAACGTATTGCCGCCGCGTGCGCTGTTCCAGCAAAAGATCAAGAGCGCTCTGTTGGCTGCCCGGGCCCGCCTGCCCGCGCGTCCGCCTGACGACAACGATTGAGGCCATGAACACCTCCGCGCTGATCCAGAAGGTCTGGAATTTCTGCCACACGCTGAAGGACGACGGTGTCGGCTACGGCGACTACCTGGAGCAGCTGACCTACTTGCTGTTCCTGAAGATGGCGCACGAGTACACCGAGCCGCCCTACGCCCGCAACACCCAGGTGCCGGCCGGCCACGACTGGGCCGCTTTGCGCGACAGGACCGGCGAACCGTTGGAAGCGCAATACCTGGCCACGCTGCACCGGCTGGGCAGCGAGGGCGGCATGCTGGGCGCCATCTTCTTCAAGGCGCAGAACAAGATCCAGGACCCGGCCAAGCTGGCGCGGCTGGTGCAGATGATCGACGCCGAACGCTGGGTGGGCATGGACGCCGACACCAAGGGCGACCTCTACGAAGGCCTGCTGCAGAAGAACGCCGAGGACACCAAGAGCGGCGCCGGCCAGTACTTCACGCCACGCGCGGTGATCCAGGCCATGGTGGAGTGCGTGCGGCCCGAACCGATGAAGACCATCGCCGACCCGGCCTGCGGCACAGGCGGCTTCTTCCTGGGCGCCTACAACTGGCTCACGCGGCCCGGCCAGACGCTGAACCGGCGGCAGGCGGCCTTCCTGAGCAGCGGCACCTTCTTCGGCAACGAGATCGTGCCCGGCACGCGGCGGCTGTGCCTGATGAACCTGTTCCTGCACAACATCGGCGACATGGCGGGCGAACCGACGATCGCCCGCGCCGACGCGCTGCTGACCGAGCCGCCGCGCAGCTTCGACTATGTGCTGGCCAATCCGCCCTTCGGCAAGAAGAGCAGCATGACCTTCACCAACGCCGAGGGCGAGGACGACCGCGAGTCGCTCACCTACGAGCGGCGCGACTTCTGGACCACCACGTCGAACAAGCAGCTCAACTTCCTGCAGCACATCGTCAGCATGCTGGGCAGCCACGGCAAGGCGGCGGTGGTGCTGCCCGACAACGTGCTGTTCGAGGGCGGTGCCGGCGAGAAGATCCGCCGCAGGTGGCTGGAGACCTGCGACGTGCACACCATCCTGCGCCTGCCCACGGGCATCTTCTACGCCCAGGGCGTAAAGGCCAACGTGGTGTTCTTCGACGCGCGGTCCAAGGACGGCACGGTGCAGACGAAAGGCGTGTGGTTCTACGACCTGCGCACCAACAAGCACTTCACGCTGAAGACGCGCACACTGGCCTTCAACGACTTGCGCGATTTCGTCGACCGCTACAACCCGGTCAACCGCCACCTGCGGCAGGCGAGCGAGCGCTTTCGATTCTTTGCCTACGACGAACTGGTGGCGCGCGACAAGGCGAGCCTGGACCTGTTCTGGCTGAAGGACGACAGCCTGGACAACCTGGCCGACCTGCCGCCGCCCGACGTGCTGCAGCAGGAAATCATCGACCACCTGGAAGCGGCGCTGGCCGCGTTCAGGGACGTGGCGGCCAACCTGCCGCGCACGGCCTCGGGCTCCACCGGCAACGACTGACGTTGCCGACCCGTCCATGCTGCAGGGACCGCTGCCTAGAATGCCGCGGAACCTCTTCGGCGCAGCCGCAGTCCCATTGCGCCATGTCCACCCCCGCTGTCCTCGCCATCGCCGCCGACCCCATGATCGACCCCGCCACCACCCACCCCGGCTGCTGCCTGTGCGCGCTGCATACGCGCC
>JAABPT010000297.1 GCA_011391855.1 Burkholderiales bacterium | reverse complement strand
CCCAAAGGCTATGGCGTCGTCACGCTGCACCGGCCTTCCAACGTAGACGACGCGGCCGCGCTGCGGCCCTTGCTGGAGGTCCTGGCCGAGGTGGCCGCGCAGCTTCCGCTGATCTTTGCCATGCACCCGCGCACGCGCAGCAACATCGAACGCTTTGGCCTGAGCCACCTGCTGCGGCCAGAATGCGTGGCCGTGTTGCCGCCGCAAGGCTACCTGGAAATGGTGGGTCTGATGAACGGCGCCACGCTCGTGCTCACCGACTCCGGCGGCCTGCAGGAAGAAACCACCGCCCTGGGCGTGCCCTGCCTGACGCTGCGCGAGAACACCGAACGCCCCATCACCGTGGAGCAGGGCACCAACACCATGGTCGGCCGTGACGTGCAGGCCATACGCAGCGGCGTGGCCGAGATCCTGGCCGGCCGCGGCAAGCGCGGCCGCGTGCCCGAAGGGTGGGACGGCCGCGCCGCCGAGCGCATCGCCGCCGACCTATGGCAGTGGCTGGCCGCAGGCGCCAAATAGAAAGACAGAGAGCAGAGAACCCCGAGATGCTGGCCCCCGCCATCACCAACGCCCTGACCATCGACGTGGAAGACTATTTCCAGGTCTCGGCCTTCGCACCGCATATCCGCCGCGAAGATTGGGACGCGCGCGAATGCCGGGTCGAGGCGAACGTGGACCGCATCCTGGCGCTGCTGGCCGAACGCGACACGCGAGCCACCTTCTTCACCCTGGGTTGGATCGCCGAGCGTTACCCGCAACTGGTGCGCCGCATCGTGGCCGGCGGCCATGAAGTGGCCAGCCACGGCCACGGCCACCAGCGCGCCAGCGACCTGAGCCAGGCCGAACTCTGGCAGGACGTGTCGCGCGCCAAGATGCTGTTGGAAGACCAGTCGGGCCGCGCCGTTCACGGCTACCGCGCACCCAGCTTTTCCATCGGCACCGGCAACCTGTGGGCCTTCGACGTGCTGGCGCGTGCCGGCCACCGCTACAGCAGCAGTATTTATCCCATCCAGCACGACCATTACGGCATGCCCGACGCGCCGCGTTTTGCCTACCGCCTGGGCAACGGCATGCTGGAGGTGCCGGTGACCACCTTGCGCGTGCTCAACCGCAACCTGCCTTCCAGCGGCGGCGGCTATTTCCGGCTGCTGCCGTATGCGCTTTCGCGCTGGATGATCGGCCGTGTGAACCGCCAGGACCGCGAGGCCGCCGTGTTCTATTTCCACCCCTGGGAGATCGACACCGGGCAGCCGCGCATTCCCGGCATCGGCGCCAAGACGCGCTTTCGCCACTACGTGAACATCCCGCGCATGGAGCGCCGGCTGGGTGCGCTGCTGCGCGACTTCCGCTGGGGGCGCATGGACGACATCTACCTGCGGCGCGTCGAGGTCTCGGCGTACGCCGCGGCCTGAACCGGCCGCCACCATGCCCACCATAGAACGCCTGGCCCCGGGCGATACGGGCCACGCCGGCGCCTGGGACGCCTTCGTCATGGCCTGCCCGCAGGCCACCTTTTTCCACCGCGCTGGCTGGCAGCGCCTGCTGGAGCAGGTGTTCGGTCACCGCACGCATTACCTGTGCGCCGTTTCCGACAACCGCATCACCGGCGTGCTGCCGCTGGCGCATGTGAAGAGCGTGCTGTTCGGCAACGCGCTGACCAGCCTGCCGTTCGCCGTCTACGGCGGCGTGGCCGCCAGCGACGAAGCCAGTGCCACGGCGCTGGAAGGCGAAGCCCAGCGCCTGGCGCAGCAACTGGGCGTGCAGCACCTGGAACTGCGCCACCGCGAACGCCGCCATGCCGACTGGCCCGTGCAGGATCTCTACGTCACCTTCCGCAAGGCCATCCTGCCCGAAGAGGAAGCCAACATGCTGGCCATCCCGCGCAAGCAGCGCGCGATGGTGCGCAAGGGCATCAAGAACGGCCTCGCCAGCGCCGTCGACGCCAGCGAAGACCGCTTCTTCCGCCTCTACGCCGACAACGTGCACCGCCACGGCACGCCGGCGCTGCCGCGGCGCTATTTCGCCGAGCTGCAACGCGAATTCGGGCCCGACTGTGAGGTGCTCACCGTGAGCAGCGCCGAGGGCCGGCCGCTTTCCAGCGTATTGAGTTTTTACTTCCGTGACGAAGTGCTGCCCTACTACGCCGGCGACGACGAGGCGGCGCGCGATCTGGCCGCCAACGATTTCAAATACTGGGAGTTGATGCGGCGCAGCGGTGCCCGCGGCCTGAAGCTGTTCGACTACGGTCGCAGCAAGCAGGGCACGGGCCCGTATGCGTTCAAGAAGAACTGGGGCTTCGAGCCCACGCCGCTGCACTACGAATACCAGCTCTACAAGCGTGACGCCGTGCCCCAGAACAACCCTGCCAATGCCAAGTACAAGCTGATGATCGAGACTTGGCGCCGCCTGCCGCTGGGCGTGGCCAACTGGCTGGGGCCGCACATCGTGCGCAGCCTGGGGTAACCGGCATCTCCATGGCCAATCTGCTGTACCTGGTGCACCGCATGCCTTACCCGCCCAACAAGGGCGACAAGGTGCGTTCGTACCACCTGCTGCGGCACCTGGCGGCGCGGCACCGCGTCTTCTTGGGCACCTTCGTCGACGACCCCGAAGACGAGGCCCACATCCAGACCCTGCGCGGCCTGTGTACCAACCTGCACGTGGCGCGCCTGCAGCCGCGGCACGCCCGCGTGGCCAGCCTGGCCGGGCTGCTGACCGGCGACGCCCTCACGCTGCACTATTACCGCAACGCGGGCCTGCGCCGCTGGGTGGCGCGCACGGTGCAGCGCGAGGACATCGCCGCCGCGGTGGTGTTCTCTTCGTCGATGGCGCAGTACGCCCAGGCGCACCCCGAACTGCCGATGCTGGTGGACTTCGTCGACGTCGATTCCGCCAAGTGGGACGACTATGCGCCGCGCCATCGCTGGCCGCTTTCCTGGCTGTACCGGCGCGAAGGGTGGCGGCTGCTGGCCTGCGAGCGCGCGGTGGCGTCACAGTCGCGACGCAGCTTCTTCGCCACGGAAAAGGAAGCCGCGCTGTTCCGCCAGCGCGCGCCCGAATGCGCCGGCCGCGTGGAGGCCATGGACAACGGCGTGGACACCGATTTCTTCAACGTCGACGCGTCGCGCGCCTCGCCGTTTGAAGCCGACGAGCTGCCGATCGTCTTCACAGGCGCCATGGACTACTGGCCCAACGTCGACGCCGTGACCTGGTTTGCCGCCGAAGTGCTGCCGCGGCTGCGTCAATCACGGCCGCAGTTGCGCCTGCACATCGTGGGCCGCGCACCCTCGGCCGAAGTGCGGGCGCTGGCCGCCGACCCCGGCGTGGTGGTCAGCGGCACGGTGCCCGACGTGCGGCCCTACCTGCAGCACGCCGCCGTGGTGGTGGCGCCGCTGCGCCTGGCGCGCGGCGTGCAGAACAAGATCCTGGAAGCCATGGCCATGGGTCGGCCCGTGGTGGCCGCCACCGCCTGCGTGGAAGCACTCACGGCCGAGCCTGGCCGCGAGATCCTGGACGCGGCGACAGCCGACGAATACCTGCGTTGCATCGACTTGCTGCTGCAGGCCCCCGACCGTGCTGCTGCCATCGGCCAGGCCGGCCGGGTGCACGTGCAACGGGCCTACACCTGGCCCGCCCATCTGGCCGTGCTGGACCGCCAGCTGGCCGCTCTTCGTCCCGCAGCGACCGGTCCGGTGCCTGCACACGCCTTGAACCAGGAACCCGCCGCATGAGTGCCGTACTGACGCCCACTGCCACCCCTTCGCCATGGCGCAGCGCGCTGCCCCTGTTGGTGCTGCTGCTGGCCGCCATCCTGCTGCTGTACCGGGAGACCGGCATGGCCATGGCGCAGATCTGGTGGACCTCGGACACCTTTGCGCATGCCATGCTGGTGCCGCCCATCAGCCTGTGGCTGGTGTGGCGCCAACGCGAACGCTTGGCGGCATTGACGCCGCAGGCGCAGCCGTGGGTGCTGCTGCTGCTGCTGGGGGCGGCGGCGCTGTGGCTGCTGGCCGACCTGCTGGTGGTCAACGCGGCGGCGCAGTTTGCGCTGGTGGGCATGGTGATCCTGGCCGTGCCGGCCGTGCTGGGCTTCCAGGTGGCGGGGGTGATTCTGTTCCCGCTGCTGTTCCTGTTCTTTGCCGTGCCTTTCGGCGAATTCATGCTGCCCACGCTGATGAATTGGACGGCCGACTTCACCGTGCTGGGGCTGCGGCTCACCGGCGTGCCGGTGCTGCGCGACGGCCTGCAATTCGTCATCCCGTCGGGCAGCTGGTCGGTGGTGGAGGAGTGCAGCGGCGTGCGCTACCTAATCGCGTCGTTCATGGTCGGCAGCCTGTTCGCCTACCTCAACTACCGGTCCTGGCAGCGACGCGCGTTGTTCATGGTGGTGGCCCTGGCGGTGCCGCTGGTGGCCAACTGGGCGCGGGCCTACATCATCGTGATGCTGGGCCATCTTTCGGGCAACAAGATCGCGGCGGGTGTGGACCACATCATCTACGGCTGGGTGTTCTTCGGCATCGTCATCATGATCATGTTCATGATCGGCGCTCGCTGGTCCGAGCCCGACGAGGAGCCTGCCACCGCGGGTTCGGCGGGTGGCCAGGCAGCGCTTGGAACCGCGACACCGGACATCGCGAGATCGAATCTGGTCGCTGTCCTGGCGGCGGCCGCGATCGTGCTGCTGCCTCACCTGGCCGCGTGGGGCCTGCAGCGCGCCGAAGGGGCTGCGGCCGAGGCTCGCCTGGAGCTGCCGGCGCAATTGGCACCGGGCTGGGTAGCCGACGCCGCAGGGTCCTGGACGCCCGCCTACCTGAACCCTTCGGCAACAGCGGCCCGCACCTATACGGGGCCGGCGGGCACCGTCGGGGTTTACGTCGCCTATTACAGGGGGCAAGGTCCTGACCGCAAACTGGTCAGCGGCTTGAACACCCTGGTGGGTCTCAATGACCGGAGCTGGGAGCAGCGCGGCGGCGGCATGCGGGAGATCCTGGCCGGCGGGCAGACCGTCACCATGAAGACCGCTGAGGTCATTGCCACCCGCAGCAAGGGCGCCGACCAGTCCGCGCACCTGGTGGTGTGGCGCGTGTACTGGGTGGACGGCCGCTTCATTGCCGGCGACGTGCAGGCCAAGGTGGCCGGGGCGCTGGCCCGGCTGAAGGGAAGGGGTGACGAAGGGGCGGCGCTGATCGTGCATGCCGACGCCGGCAGCGTGGCCGCCTCCGGCGCGGCCCTGCAGGCCTTCATGCAGGACAACCTGGCCGCTTTGGGCGCGCTGCTGCAACAAACGCGCGACGCCCGTTGACCGCGGCGGCCACACGCCACCGATCCACAAGAAGGGAAATTTGAGAATGAATACCGTCGCCGTCATCGGCCTGGGCTACGTGGGCCTGCCGCTCGTCGTGGAATTCGGCAAGCACATGCGCACCATCGGCTTCGACATCGCCAAGAACAAGGTGCTGGCCTGCCAGCGTGGCACCGACCCGTCGCGCGAACTGGAAGACGCGCAGATGCTGGAGGCCAAGCACGCCATCTACACCGACGACCCGGCCCTGCTGGCCGAGGCCGACATGATCATCGTGGCCGTGCCCACGCCGGTGGACCAGGCGCACATTCCCGACTTCCGCCCGCTCATCGGCTCGTCCACCAGCGTGGGCCGCCACATGAAGAAGGGCGCCACCGTCATCTATGAATCCACCGTCTACCCCGGCGCCACCGAGGAGGTGTGCATCCCGGTGCTGGAGAAGGAATCCGGCCTGAAGTGGAAAACGGACTTCTTCGTGGGCTACAGCCCCGAGCGCATCAACCCGGGCGACAAGGAACATACGCTGACCAAGATCCTGAAGATCGTCAGCGGCGACACGCCCGAGACGCTGGACCGGGTTGCGAAGCTGTACGAGAAGATCATCGTCCCGGGCGTGCACCGCGCCAGCAGCATCAAGGCCGCCGAGGCCGCCAAGGTCATCGAGAACACCCAGCGCGACCTGAATATCGCGCTCATGAACGAGCTGGCCATCATCTTCGACAAGCTGGGCATCGACACCAGCGAGGTGCTGGAAGCCGCCGGCACGAAGTGGAACTTCCTCAAGTTCAAGCCGGGCCTCGTGGGCGGCCACTGCATCGGCGTGGACCCGTACTACCTGACGCACAAGGCCGACATGCTGGGCTACCACCCGCAGGTCATCCTGGCCGGCCGGCGCATCAACGACGGCATGGGCAAGTTCATCGCCGAGCAGACCATCAAGCACATGATCGCCGCCGGCAGCTACATCAAGGGCGCGAAGGTCAACGTGCTGGGTCTGACCTTCAAGGAAAACTGCGGCGACCTGCGCAACAGCAAGGTCATCGACATCATCCACGAGCTGCAGAGCTACGGCGTGGAAGTCTCCGTGACCGACCCGCAGGCCGACCCGGAAGAGGCCATGCACGAATACGGCGTGGCGCTGGTGAGCTTCGATTCACTCCCGCGCGCCGACGCCGTGGTGGCCGCGGTGGCGCACAAGGAGTACGCAGCGCTGTCGACCGAGGACCTGGGCCGCAAGATGGTCAAGGGCGGGGCCTTCATCGACGTCAAAGCGGCATTCGACGAGGCGGCGCTGCGCGATGCCGGCTACCGCGTCTGGCGGCTTTAATGATGGGGTCAGGTCTTGAATTTGAAGGCCTTAAAAGTCAAGACCTGACCCCGTCTTTCGCTTGACCTCGAACTTCCAGGCTGCCAAGAGGACTGCGAGTGCTGTTCACCACGGCGACCTTCGTCGTCCTCTTCCTGCCAACGGTCCTGATTGGCTTCTTCCTGATCGGCCGCCGTTCGGAGACTTGGGCTGCGGCGTGGCTGTTCGCCGCGTCGACCTTCTTCTACGGCTACTGGATGCCGGAGTTTACGCTCCTGCTGCTGGGCTCGATAGTCGTGAACTTCACGGTCGGAAGCCAGATCGGCAGAGCGCTGGGACGCCCATCCCGTCCGGGCTCATTTTCGACATCGAGCCTCTGGTTGACCGCGGGCATCGTCTTCAACCTCGGCTTGCTGGGCTACTTCAAGTACGCCAACTTCTTCGTCGACAACCTCAACGCGGCATTCGGGCTTGACTGGCGCATCGGCCGCGTCGTGCTGCCGATCGGCATCTCCTTCTACACCTTCACCCAGATCGCCTTTCTGGTCGACACCTGGTACGGCAAGGTGAAGGAGTACCGCCCTGTCCACTACGGACTGTTCGTCACCTATTTCCCGCACCTGGTGGCCGGGCCGGTGCTGCATCACGCGCAGATGATGCCGCAGTTCGGCAACCGATCGGTCTATCGATTCGACGCCGGTCATTTCTTCGCCGGAGTTGTCATCTTCTGCATCGGCCTGTTCAAGAAAGTCGTGCTCGCGGACGGGGTCGCGCCCTACGCGGACGCCGTCTTTGCGCCCACCGACGGCGGCCAGCTACCCGGCACCGGGGAGGCTTGGCTGGGCGCGCTGGCGTATACGTTCCAGCTTTATTTCGACTTCTCGGGCTACTCCGACATGGCCATCGGCTTGTCGTGGATGTTCAACATCCGCCTGCCGTACAACTTCAACTCGCCCTACAAGGCGACGAGCATCAGCGACTTCTGGCGCCGCTGGCACATCTCGCTGTCCACGTTTCTGCGGGACTACCTGTACTTCCCGCTGGGTGGCAACAAGAAGGGGCCGACCCGCCGCTATGTCAATCTGGCGCTGACGATGGTTCTCGGCGGCCTGTGGCACGGCGCCAGCTGGTCCTTCGTGCTGTGGGGCGCATTGCACGGAACGTACCTGATGGTCAACCACGGCTTCAGGGCCCTGTGTGAACACCTGGGCTGGAGCGATCGCCTGAGCAGGAGTGGCGCCTTCTCGCTGTTGTCCTGGGCGCTGACCTTTCTGGCTGCGGTCGTCGCCTGGGTCTTCTTCCGGGCCGAGACCCTGCCCGGTGCGCTGCGCATACTGCAGGCCATGGCAGGCGACGCGAGTCAAGCCGCCGACGTCGACGCCATGCTCTGGAATGCCGGTCTGAAGTCATCGGTGGGAGCGGCGTGGTGCGTCGCGCTCGGTGCGCTGGCCTTCCTGCTGCCCAACAGCAATGCCGTGGGTGAACGGGTGCTGGCCTGGTTCGCGCGATCCGGTGACGCGCGCATGGCCGTGGGGTCCGGCGCCCTGCTGATAACACTCCTGCTCGTCGTGGTGAACACGGCGCGCGAGTCGGTCAGCGCCTTCATCTACTTCAACTTCTGACATGTCCCGTGTCGTGCTTGCCGCCGCAGCCGGACTGGCGATCACGCTGCTGGCGCTCGAACTGCTCTTGCGCGTGCTGCCGGTCTCGACGGCCACGATGACCGGATATCACTTCGACCCCGACCTGTTGAGCTATCCAGCCGGGCACGAGTGGACCGTCTCGACCGGCTGGGACCTGCGAAACCCCCAGCGCTTGCGCAGCAACAACTGGGGTTTTGTCAGCAGCCGCGACTTCGGTGTCGACAAGGCGGCAGTCGCCCTGATCGGCGACAGCTACGTCGAGGCGTCGATGCTGCCCGCCCATGAGCGGCCGGACGCGCAGCTCGAATCGCAGCTGGGTGGCGCGCTCAAGGTGTTCGGCTTGGGCAGCCCGGGCACGGCGCTGCTCGACCATGCGCAGCGGGTCCGTATCGCCAGCGAGCAATTTCAGGTTACGAAGTACGTCATCTGGCTCGAGGCGGGCGACGCGCGCCAGGCGCTGTGTGGTTCCGGCAACGTCCACAGCCGCTGCCTGGATCCACGCACGCTCGAGCCGCGCGTGGAGCGCATGCCTGAGCCGTCGACCCTCAAGAAGATCGCGCGCCACAGCGCGCTGGCCCAGTATTTCTTCGGGCAGCTGAAGCTGAGCCCGGCACGGCTGGTCGCGGCCGTGTGGACGAGGCAGACCCCCGAGGAGCCTGCCAAGGACGAAGCCGGCGCGGCAGTGCGTGTGGCCGCGGCCCCGCTGAGCGCCTCGAAACGATCGCGTGAGCTGGTCGATGCCGTGGTGGCGAGGTTCTTCGGCGACGTTCAGCCTTACCTCGGTGGCCGGTTTCTGTTCGTGGTCGACGGGCGCCGTGACGGACCGGCCGCCGTTGCTGATGCCAAGGACCTGGAACGGAACTACCTCATAGAGCGGCTCCGATCCCAAGGCGTCGAAGTCGTGGACCTGGAGCCGATCTATGCCGAGCACGCGGCTCGTTCGCGCTTGTCATTAGAAGTCGGTCCCTACGACCGGCATCTGAACGGGCTGGGTGTGCGCTTGGTGATGACCCAGGTCGCGGAGCGGCTCCGGCGGTGAGGCCACCGCCGCTGGTTCTGCACCTGGTGCACCGCTTCGACACCGGTGGCCTGGAAAACGGCGTCGTCAACCTCATCAACCACATGCCGCGGTCGGCGTACCGCCACATGGTGGTCGCGCTGACTGAGGTCACCGACTTCCGCCATCGCCTGCGTCACGACGACGTCGAGTGCATCGCCCTACACAAGCCGCCGGGCCACGGCGCGAAGCTGTACCCGCGCCTGTGGCGTCTGCTGCGCCAGTACCGCCCGGCCATCGTGCATACGCGCAACCTGGCGGCGCTGGAGATGCAGCCGGCCGCCTGGGCCGCGTGCGTACCGGTGCGCATTCACGGCGAGCACGGGCGCGACGTGGACGACTTGCACGGCACCAGCCGCCACTACCAACGCGTGCGCCGGCTGTATGCGCCCTTCGTGCAGCGCTACGTGGCGCTGTCGCGCGACCTGGCGGGCTACCTGCAAGGCGCTGTGGGCATCGCACCGGGGCGCATCGAGCAGGTCTACAACGGCGTCGATGCTGCACGCTTTGCGCCCGCGCCAGAGGGAGCCGTGCCGATCGCCGGTGCGCCCTTCACCGCGCCGACCCACTGGCTCATCGGCACCGTGGGTCGCATGCAGACCGTCAAGCACCAGACCCTGCTGGCCCGCGCCTTCGTGCGCACACTCGAACTGGCTCCCGCATTGCGCGGCACCGCCCGCCTGGTGATTGTGGGAGAAGGCCCGCTGCGCGCCCTGTGCCAGGCCATCCTGGACGAAGCGGGCGCAGGCGCACTGGCCTGGCTGCCCGGCGAGCGGGCCGACGTACCCGACGTGATGCGCGGCCTGAACTGCTTCGTGCTGCCCTCGCTGGCCGAGGGCATCTCCAACACCATCCTAGAGGCCATGGCTACGGCCTTGCCCGTGATCGCCACCCGAGTCGGCGGCAATGCCGAACTGGTGGACGACGGCCTTACCGGCGAATTGGTGCCGCCCGACGACGTGGACGCACTCGCCCAGGCCCTGGTGCGCATGGCCACCGACCCGGCCCGCGCTGCCGCCATGGGCCGCGCCGGCCGCGCCGAGGTAGAGCGCCGATTCAGCCTGCAGGCCATGGTGGCCGCCTACCAGGCGCTGTACGACCGTGAGCTTGGGGTCAGGTCTTGAATTTTAAGACCTTAAAAGTGAAGACCTGACCCCCCACTTTCCGGGCGCTCCGCTTGACGTCACCGGCGCAGGCCGTCTCGTCATAGAAGAAGCCATGCACGAGCGTCGTGTACACTGTCATCGTGTAATTTGCCGAGCCGAAGCGATGAAAAACGTCACTTTCAGCGCCGACGAGCGCCTCATCGAGGCAGCTCGGGAGCGCGCGCGGGCCGAGCACACCACGCTCAACGAGCAGTTCCGTCGCTGGCTGGCCGATTACGCGCACGCTCAGCAACGCCTGCAGCGCAGCGACGACGTGATGGTGCAGTTGCGCGGCAAACTGCAGGTGGGCCGCAAGCTCGGCCGGGAAGAGATGAACGAGCGCTGAATGGGCTATGGATGAGCGCTGACACATTCATCGACACCAACGTCTTCGTCTACCACCTCGACGCCACCGATCCGCGCAAGCACGCCATTGCCGGCGACATCGTGCGCGAGGCCCTGCGTACGCAGAACAGCTGTATCAGCTACCAGGTGGTGCAGGAGTGCCTGAACGTCGTGTCCAGCAAGGCGCGCGTGCCGCTGACACCGGAGCAGGCGCAGGCCTACCTCGATGCGGTGCTTGCGCCCCTGATGCAGGTCGGTGCCAGTTCTGAGCTGTACCACCGCGCTTTGGGCATCCGGGCTCGATGGCGCTACGGTTTCTACGATTCGCTCGTGATCGCCACTGCGTTGGCTGCCGGCTGCACTCGGCTGCTGAGCGAAGACCTGCAGCATGGTCAGCGGATCGAGTCGCTCACCATCGTCGACCCGTTCCGCGCTTGAGCAGCCGCTGGCGCCGCTGCGGGGGGCAATGGGGTCAGGTCTTGAATTTCAAGGTCTCACGCTCGCCCGATCACGCCCCGACTCCCCAGGCTCACGCGCCGTTTCCGGTCCGCTGGCCCCCATCAGAGTTCAGGCTACGGTAGCTTGCCTGCCCAGAGCCGGTACGCCGCAAGAATGTCTGCCGCACCGGCAATGGCTGCAAGCAACTGGGCGTGGCGCAGGTCGGGCGCATCGGGATACTCATGCGCCAGCCGGTTTCGAAGTTCACGCCAGCGCAGCCAGGCCTCCACGTCAAGGTAGCCGAGCTTCTCGAGCCGGTCGAGACGGTCACGCATCGGCCAGCCCTCGAACGGCTCCACCAGCCAACCCAGGGTGGCGGGTATCAGGCGTTCGCCCATCGTGTCCTGCAACTTGATGAAGCGGAACAGGATCTGGTCCGTGAGCTGGCGCAAGGCCGGGTCGGACTCGATCGCCTCCAGGCTGGGCACTGGCAGGGCGCGCCAGCGCGCCAGGGCATCGTCCAGCACCGCCGCGTGGCGGTCGGCCTCCCAGCGCGCCAATCCCAGCCGGTCCACCGTTGGCGCGGTCATGTCCGCACCAGTTCCACGGCCTGGCCGCGAGCGGACGCCACCACGGGCGGCGTCACTGCGTCGGCCGGGCTGGTCACCACCACGTCGATACGGCGCTCGCCCAGCAGCCTGTACAGGCGCGCTACGAAGGCCTGGCGCCGCGCCACCAGTTCGGCCGCGGGCATGGGCAGCGGTGTTTCCACCAGCAGGTCGATGTCGCCGCCGCGCGCCTGGTCGTCGGTGCGTGACCCGAACAGCGACACCTGCGTGCCCGCCGCCAGCGTGGCCCGTGCCGCTTCGGCGATGGCGCTGCGCTCCTGCAGGGTCAACCTCATGCTGCGCAGTGTAGCGCCCGGCCCCTACGGCACCACCACCTCCACCCCCGGATGCCGCTGCCGCAGCAGCGCCGCCAGCGTGCGCTTGGCGTCGTCGTCGCCATGCACCAGCCGCACCTGCCGCGGCTGGGTGTGCATGCGGCCAATGAAGTTGAGCAAGTCCTTCTGGTCGGCGTGCGCCGAGAACCCGCCCAGCGTGTGGACGCCGGCGCGGATGTTGAAACGCTGGCCGTCCAGTTCCACGTAGCCACCGCGCGGCCCGTAGGTCTGGATGTCGCGCCCCGGCGTGCCCGCGGCCTGGTAGCCGCAGAACAGCACGTCGTGCCGCGCGTCGCCCAGCATCGCCTTCAGGTAGTTGACGATGCGCCCGCCGCTGCACATGCCGCTGGCCGCGATCACGATCGCCGGCCGCGCGCTGCGCGCCAGGGCGTCCACCATGCGCAGGTGCGCGGCATGGTCGGCCACGGTGGTCAGCTGCTCGAAGGCCAGCGGATGGCGGCCCGCCGCCAGCTTGCGGCGCGCCTCCTTGTCCCAGTGCGACTTGAGCTGCGCATAACCGGCGGTGAAGTCGGCCGCCAGCGGCGAGTCCACGATCACCTCTACCTCGCCCCAGGCCAGGCCCGGTGCCGCCGGACGCTGCCGGTGGCGGTGGATGATTTCTTCCAGTTCGTACAGCAGCTCCTGCGTGCGGCCGATGCTGAACGCCGGCACCAGCAGCGTGCCGCGGTTGCCGAAGGCGTGTTCGCACAGAGCCTGCAGCCGCTGGCGGCGCAGCTTGCGCGGCTCGTGGTTGCGGTCGCCGTAGGTGCTTTCCAGCACCACCACGTCGGCGGCCATGGGCGCCCTGGGCGCCGGCAGCAGCGGCGTATAGGGCGCGCCCAGATCGCCCGAGAACACCACCCGCTGCTTCTGCCCCGGCCCCAGCTGCACGTCCAGCTCCACGTAGGCCGAGCCCAGAATGTGCCCGGCCGGCGACAGCCGCACCCGTAGCCCCGGCACCCCCGCAATCACCGTCTGCCACTGCTTGTAGGGCAGCGGCACGATGCGCTGCCGCAGCACCCCCAGCACGCGCTGGATGAGCGCCTGGTTGCGCGTGAAGCCCACCTTCAGTGCATCTTCCAGCACCAACGGCAGCAGCAGCGCCGAAGCCTCGCTGCAGTAGATGGGCCCCTTGTAGCCCGCCGCCAGCAGGTAGGGAATGCGGCCGACGTGGTCGATGTGCACGTGGGTGACGATCAGCGCTCGCACCTGGTCCAGCGCAAAGCCGATCTCAAGCTGGTTCACGCCGGCGCCGTCGGACGAGGTCTCGGCGCCCTGGAACAGGCCGCAGTCGATCAGCACCGATTGCCCGTCGGGCAGCGTGAGCTGGTGGCAGGAGCCGGTGACGCCGTCCACGGCACCGTGGTGGGTGAAGCTCAGGGGCATGGAGCGTGAAGTATGGGGTCAGGTCTTCAGTTTTAAGAGATCCGAAGCTTTGTAGTTTTAGGTGGAGGTAAGCACTTAAAAGTAAAGACCTGACCCCTGATTGTCTGCGATTGCGACGACACGTGCCGATGTGTAGACTTCATCTGACGGAGTCACACATGGCCACCAACCTTGCCCTGGACAACGAACTTCTGGAGCGCGCGTTCCGCGTCAGCGGCGAGCCCACGAAGAAGGCTGCCGTCACCCGCGCCTTGCAGGAATTCATCGCTCGCCGCGAGCAGAGGCGCGTGGCTGAACTTTTCGGCAAGCTGGATTGGGACACGTCGTTCGACTACAAGGCCGAGCGGTCACGCAAGCCGTGAGTCTGCTCGTCGACACGAGTGTCTGGTCGCTTGCGCTTCGCCGTGATGCCGTGCACAACGGGCCCGAAGTGGCGGCCTTGCGCGACGCACTGCTCGGAGCGAATCAGGTTTTCACCACCGGCCTCGTGCTTCAAGAGCTGCTGCAGGGCTTTGCCGGACCCAAGGCGCGAGATGAACTCGTGGAGCGGTTTGGAGCCCTGGCTTTCCTGGTGCCAGACCGCGAGGACCACATCGAGGCCGCCGAGGTCCGAAATCTTTGCCGCCGCGGCGGCGTCCAGGTCGGCACCATCGACGCGCTGCTGATCCAGCTCAGTCGCCGGCATGACCTGGTTCTGCTGAGTACGGACAAGGACTTCCAATCCGCGGCTAAGCATGTCGAATTCAGGCTATGGACCGCGCGCTGATGGCTCACCGGTTTGCTGGTAGTTTGGAGTCAGGTCTTGAGTTTGAAGTCCTTTAAATTGAAGACCTGACCCAATACTGTTTGTTTAGATAGAATTCAGCCACAATCGCCACCTGCGGCAACTCGACGGCAGGTGGGGCGATGGCGCGAACCAAGGCGGTGCTGGGTGCGGGCGCCCGGCTGAGTGACTTTCTTGCCGCCAGTCTTCTGGCGCGCGTGGTGCCGGCCGAGGTGGTGCACGAGGTCCTGGAGCAGTACGGCCGCAACAGTCAGCGCATACGCAGTTTTCCGGCGGTGGCCGGCGTGTACTACTGCATGGCGCTGAGCCTGTACCCGGAGGCGGCCTACGAGGAGGTGTTCTCCGTCGTGTCCCAGGGCCTGGCCTGGGCGGACGGGGCGGCCGAGCCCGCTCGGGTGGGCAAGGCATCCATCAGCGCGCTGCGCACGCGCATCGGCCACGAACCCCTGCGCGACCTGGTGCAACGCTGCTGCGTGCCGCTGGCCAACGTCCGCACCCACCCCGAAGCGTTCTACGGCGGACTGCGGCTGGTGGCAATGGATGGCAGCAACTTCGAACTGCCCGACGAGGCCGACAACGCCACCGCCTTCGGCTATCCCGGCAGCCGCACCGGCCATGCCGGCTACCCGCAGGCTCAATGCGCGGTGCTGGTGGAGTGCGCCACGCACGCCATCCTGGGGGCCAACCTGGGCCCCTACCGCGTCGGTGAGTGGGAGATCTGCCAGCCGCTGCTGTCGCGCCTGACGCCGGACATGCTGTGCCTGGCCGACCGGGGGTTCAACGGCTTCGAGCACTGGCGCCAGGCCAGCGCCACCGGCGCACAACTGCTGTGGCGCTGCGCAGTCAACCGGCAACTGCCGGTGCAGCGCCTGCTGGGCGACGGTTCGTACCTGAGCGCCATCACCCCCAGCGGCGTCGGGCGCGCCCAGGCCGCCGAGCAGGCCGTCACGGTGCGCGTCATCGAGTACACGCTGCCGGGACTGGAAGATGCGCAGCCTCGCTACCGGCTGCTGACCACTTTGCTGGACCCGCAGGCCGCGCCGGCGATGGAGCTGGCGGCGCTGTACCACCAGCGCTGGGAGGTCGAGTCGGTGTTCGACGAACTCAAGACCCACCTGCGCCAGGGCCGGCGCGTGCTGCGCAGCAAGACGCCGGAGCTGGTGCGCCAGGAGTTTTACGGCTGGGTGCTGGCGCACTACGCCGTGCGCTGGCTGCTGCACCAGGGGGCCACCGAACACCGACTGGCGCACGCGCAGTTGTCCTTCAAGGGACACGTCGAGTTGCTCAGGCGCACACAGCCCCGATCCGGGGCCTTTCCCCCCAGAGCAGCCCCGACGCCGGTGCCGCTGGTTCCGTGAACTGCTCGCCGCCAGCGCCGCGACCCGCGCCGTGCGAACAACCGCCAGGCGCTCGCCCCGGATGGTCAAGCGACGAAACTCGCCGTACGCGCCGCACGACCGCAGTGCGCGGACCCGGGTGCCGATCGACTGCACGCCGTCTGCCATCGAGCCGCCGGCACGCCAGCCACCACGGCGCCCGACCCGTTCCCGGATCTGGTCGCCGCAACATCCTTCGGGACGGTTTGTCATCTAATCGAACAGTATTGAGACCTGACCCCGTTCTTTTCGCGCGCCGTGCCAGATGTCATGCCACGCCCGATTTGCTTGCCGCCGCCGCCGCCGTAGCCCTGCACCCGTCGCCTACCATCCGCGCTTCCCGTGGCCGTGCCACGCGCGCCAGACAGGACGCATCGACCCCCATGTGCGGTATCACCGGCATTTTCGACACCCGCGGCGAGCGTTCCATCTCGCACCCGGTGCTGCACCGCATGAACGAGTCGCAAACGCACCGCGGCCCCGACGAAGGCAGCCTGCACCTGGAGCCCGGCGTCGGCCTGGGCCACCGCCGGCTTTCCATCATCGACCTGGCCACCGGCCAGCAGCCGCTGTTCAACGAAGACGGCTCGGTGGGCATCGTCTTCAACGGCGAGATCTACAACTTCCAGGAACTGGTGCCCGAACTGCAGGCGCTGGGCCACGTGTTTCGTACCCACAGCGACACCGAAGTCATCGTGCACGCCTGGGAAGCCTGGGGCGAAGACTGCGTGCAGCGCCTGCG
The DNA here is from genome assembly GCA_011391855.1 of Burkholderiales bacterium. GTDB lineage: Bacteria > Pseudomonadota > Gammaproteobacteria > Burkholderiales > Burkholderiaceae_C > Rubrivivax. The sequence continues at coordinate 1,684 of JAABPT010000297.1, read as the reverse complement.
CGGCATGTTCGCGTTCGCGCTGTGGGACCGCAATCGCCAGACCTTCTTCATGGCGCGCGACCGCCTGGGCGTGAAGCCCATGTACTACGCCTTGCTCGACGACGGCCTGCTGCTTTTCGGCAGCGAACTGAAGTCGCTGCTGGCCTACAACGGCGGCCGCGGTGGCAACGGTGGCCTCAGGCGCGACATCGACCCGCTGGCCGTGGAAGAGTATTTCGCGCTCGGCTACGTGGCCGAGCCGCGCACCATCTTCAAGCAGGCGCTGAAGCTCTCGCCCGGCCACATGCTGAGCATCCGCCGCGGTCAGCCGATACCGCAGCCCAAGCCTTACTGGGACGTGCGTTTCACGCTCGACAACCGCATCAGCGCCGAAGACGCCTGCGAAGAACTGCGCGCTCGCCTCACGGAGTCCGTGCGCCTGCGCATGATCTCCGAAGTGCCGCTGGGCGCCTTCCTCTCCGGCGGCGTGGACAGCAGCGCCGTCGTGGCCACCATGGCCGGCCTGTCAAGCACGCCCGTGCACACCTGCTCCATCGCCTTCGACGACCCCGCCTTCAACGAAGCCGCCTTTGCGCAAACGGTGGCCAACCGCTACCGCACCGACCACTTCGTCGAAACCGTCAAGAGCGACGACTTCGACCTCATCGACACCCTGGCCCGCCTGTACGACGAACCCTATGCCGACAGCAGCGCCATCCCCACCTACCGCGTGTGCCAGCTGGCGCGCAAGCGCGTCACCGTGGCGCTCAGTGGCGACGGCGGCGACGAAAGCTTCGGCGGCTACCGCCGCTACCGCCTGCACCTGATGGAAGAGCGCATGCGCAGCGCGTTGCCCGCCGGCCTGCGCCAGCCGCTGTTCGGGCTGCTGGGGCGCGTGTACCCCAAGGCCGACTGGGCTCCGCGCATGTTCCGCGCCAAGACTACCTTCGAAGGCATGGCGCGCAGCTCGGTGGAAGCCTACTTCCACAGCGTGAGCCTCCTGCGCGGCCCCATGCGCGCGCAGCTCTTCAGCCCCGCCTTCAAGCAGGCGCTGGGCGGCTACGACGCGCAGAACGTCTTCGACCGCCACGCCGCCGCGGCCGGCACCGATGACCCGCTGGCCCTGATCCAGTACCTGGACCTGAAGACCTACCTGGTGGGCGACATCAACACCAAGGTCGACCGCGCCAGCATGGCGCACAGCCTGGAAGTGCGCGAGCCGCTCATGGACCACAAGCTGGTGGAATGGCTGGCCACGCTGCCCAACCACCTGAAGATCCGCGGCCAGGAAGGCAAGTACCTGCTGAAGAAGGCCATGGAGCCCAAGCTGCCGAACGAGGTGCTGTACCGGCCGAAGATGGGTTTTGCGGTGCCACTGGCGCGCTGGTTCCGCGGCCCGCTGAAAGCACGCGTGCGCGACGCGGTCCTGGGCGAACGCCTGGCCGCCACCGGCTGGTTCGACCAGAAATACCTGCGCCATTTGGTCGACGCGCATCAGGCCGGCACCCGCGACTACAGCTCGCCGCTGTGGACGCTGCTCATGTTCGAAGCCTTCTTGCACAACGTGGTCGAAGGCCCGAGCGGCGTGCCTGTGCGCCCGGCGAATCGCGTGCGTGCGGAGGCGCCGGCATGACGATGCGCATCCTCCACGTCCTGGACCATTCCATTCCGCTGCACAGCGGCTACACCTTCCGCACGCTGGCCT
>JAABPT010000296.1 GCA_011391855.1 Burkholderiales bacterium | reverse complement strand
GGCTGGTTCGACCGCAAATACCTGCAGCACCTGGTGGAAGCGCACCAGGCCGGCACCCGCGACTACAGCTCGCCGCTGTGGACGCTGCTCATGTTCGAAGCCTTCCTGCACAACGTGGTCGATTCATCTGTTTCGCGCGTCCCGCTGACGGAAAATCGAAGGGCCACGCCGGTTCTGGTGTAGCTGAGCCCGTCGGCAAGGAGATCATGATGCAGGTGCAGCGCAAGATCATCGACGTTCACGACACGCAGGTGGTGCTCGAACTGCCGCAGTCGTTCGTGAACCATCGGGTCGAGGTCATCGCCTTGACAGTGGACGAGGAGCCACAGGCTGCGCCAACGCTTCGGCAGCCCAGCCCCGCCCTCGCAGGCAAGGGCAAGACGCTCGGGGACCTGATCGGCCCGATCGTCGACCAAGGGGATTGGTCCGAAGCGCCATGAGCGTTCTCGATACCCACTTCAGGTACTGGCGGGCGTGCTCCCAACGCACCCGCCTTACTGGCAATGTGAGGCTGGCCTGAAGCCCGGTCCGACACAGCCATGCGCATCCTCCACGTCCTGGACCACTCCATCCCGCTGCACAGCGGCTACACCTTCCGCACGCTGGCCCTGCTGCGCGAGCAGCGCAAGCTGGGTTGGGAAACCTTTCACCTCACCAGCCCCAAGCACAGCGCCCCCAGCGGACCGGAAGAAGCCGTGGACGGCTGGCAGTTCTACCGCACGCCCATGCCCGCCAGCACCAGCCCGCGCCTGCCCGGCCTGGCCGAGAACGCCCTCATGAAGGCCACCCAGCAGCGCCTGCTGGAAGTGGCGCGCCAGGTGCAGCCGCACGTGCTGCATGCCCACTCGCCCGTGCTCAACGCCATTCCCGCGCTGCGCGTGGGGCGCGAGCTGGGCATCCCCGTCGTCTACGAGGTGCGCGCCTTCTGGGAAGACGCCGCGGTGGACCACGGCACCACCACCGAAGGCAGCCTACGCTACCGGCTGACCAAGCGGCTGGAAACCCATGCTCTGCGCCAGGCTGACCGCGTCTTCACCATCTGCGAAGGCCTGCGCAAGGACATCGCCGCGCGCGGCATCCCGGCCAGCAAAGTGACAGTGATCCCCAACGCGGTGGACATCGAGAATTTCGAACCCGGCGGAACACCCGACGCCGCGCTGAAGACCCGCCTGGGCCTGCAAGGCGCGACCGTGCTGGGTTTCATCGGCAG
>JAABPT010000295.1 GCA_011391855.1 Burkholderiales bacterium | reverse complement strand
CTGGATCGCCTTCATACTGACCGTGGCCGCCAGCGTTGCACAGGCCGACGCCGTGGACACGCTGCGCGAATTCGTGCGCGACGTGAAGAGCGGCCAGGCCAGCTTCACGCAGACCGTCGTCTCCACCGACGGCGCGCGCAAGAAGACCTCCAGCGGGCTGTTCGAATTCGCGCGGCCCAACCGCTTCCGCTTCGCCTACAAGAAGCCTTTCGAGCAACTCATCGTTGGCGACGGGCAGAAGGTCTGGATCTACGACACCGACCTCAATCAGGCCAGTTCGCGAGCAGTGGGCCAGGCGCTGGGCGCCACGCCGGCGGCACTCTTGGCCGGCGGCTCGCTGGACGCCGAATTCACGCTGGCGCCGCTGCCGGCGCGCGAAGGCCTGGACTGGGCGCTGGCCACGCCCAGGGCGAAAGACGGGCCCTTCCAGTCCATGCGCGTGGGCTTTCGCGGCAAGGAGCTCGCTGCGGTGGAGATCACCGACAGCTTCGGCCAGGTCTCCACGCTGCAATTCAGCCAGTACCGCGCCAACACGCCGATCGTGGCCGAGCGCTTCCGCTTCGTGCCGCCGGTCGGTGCCGACGTGATCGAGCAGTAGATCCACGGCCACGGCCACGGCCACGGCTGGGGCAGGTGAGGTGCCGCGGCGGCCGGCTGCGCGCTGCGACAATTCCCAGATGCCCGCCCAGGACACGCTGTTCGCCGACGAGGCCCCGGCCGCACCGCCCGGCGCGCCGCTGGCCGAACGGCTGCGGCCGCGCACGCTGGACGAAGTCGTCGGCCAGCGCCACCTGCTGGCCCCGGGGCGGCCCTTGCGCGTGGCCTTCGAGTCGGGGCGGCTGCCGTCGATGATCCTGTGGGGACCGCCGGGGGTGGGCAAGACGACGCTGGCACGGTTGCTGGCGCGTGCCACCGGGTCGCACTTCATTGCGCTGTCGGCGGTGTTGGCTGGCGTGAAGGACATCCGCGACGCGGTCGAGCAGGCGCAAGCCCTGCGACGCGCCGGTCGCGCCACCGTGGTCTTCGTCGACGAGGTGCACCGCTTCAACAAGTCGCAGCAGGACGCGTTCCTGCCGCATGTCGAGTCGGGCCTGTTCACCTTCATCGGTGCCACCACCGAGAACCCGTCGTTCGAGGTCAATTCGGCGCTGCTGTCGCGCGCCGGCGTGCATGTGCTGAAGGCGCTGGACGAAGCCGACCTGGGCGCCTTGATCGACCGCGCCGTGGCGCTGCTCGGCGGCACTCCGGTGCTGGAGGCGGCGGCGCGCGCACGCGTCATCGAACATGCCGACGGCGACGCGCGCCGGCTGCTCAACGCCATCGAGAACCTGGCCGCGGCGCACCCGGGCGCGGCCGTGCTCGGTGAGTCCGAGCTCGAAGCCACGCTGGGCGAGATGCTGCGCCGCGGCGACAAGGGCGGCGATATCTTCTACGACACCATCTCGGCGCTGCACAAGTCGGTGCGCGGCTCCGACCCCGACGCCACCTTGTACTGGCTGGCGCGGCTGCTCGACGCCGGCATGGACCCGCGTTATGCGGCCCGGCGTCTGGTGCGCATGGCCAGCGAGGATATCGGCCTGGCCGATCCGCGCGCGCTGCGGCTGGCGCTGGACGCCGCCGAGGTCTACGAGCGACTGGGCTCGCCCGAAGGCGAACTCGCGCTGGCCGAGGCCGCCGTCTACCTGGCCGTGGCGCCGAAGTCCAATGCCATCTACAAGGCCTGGGGCGAAGTGCGCGAACTCGTGCGCCGCGACGGCACGCGGCCGGTGCCCCAGCATTTGCGCAACGCCCCCACGCGGCTGATGAAGGGCTGGGGCCACGGCGCCGGCTACCGCTACGCGCACGACGAACCCGGCGGCTATGCCGCGGGTCAGCGCTACCTGCCCGAGGGCCTGACGGCGCCGCGCTGGTACGAACCCGTGCCACGCGGGCTGGAACTGCGCATTGGCCAGCGTCTGGCCGAACTGCGCGCCCTGGACGACGAGGCCGACCTCTCGCGCTGAGGTGCGGCCAGGCGCGACCAGGCGCGACGCGCACCACCGGCTTTTTCTGCGCTTGGCCAAGGGGGTAACTCCGGCCCGTGCCAGCGTCATGTGCGACCTACAATCCGCCCCCACGGCGGGCCGGAATCCACCTGTTCCCACCCGCACGGCGAGCTTCTTGCGTGGGCTCGGCCGAGCCGCGGTTTGCGGCCTTACCGGAGCCTTCCTCGATGGAAACTTTCTTCCAGCAGATCCTCAACGGATTGGTGCTCGGCAGCATGTATGCGCTGGTAGCGCTGGGCTACACGATGGTCTACGGCATCATCAACCTCATCAATTTCGCCCACGGCGAAGTGCTGATGGTGGGGGCGCTGACGAGCTGGACCGTGGTCAGCGCGTTGGCCGATTCGGGCATGCCGGGCTGGGTGATCATGCTGATGTCGCTGATGTGCGCAATCGTCGTGTGCGCAGCACTCAATTTCAGCATCGAGAAGCTGGCCTATCGGCCGCTGCGCAACGCACCGCGGCTGGCACCGCTGATCACCGCCATGGGCATGAGCCTGCTGCTGCAGACGCTGGCCATGATCATCTGGAAACCCAATCCCAAACCCTACCCGCTGCTGCTGCCCACCGAGCCCATCAACCTGGGCGGGCCGGTGATCAGCGTCACCCAGTGCCTGATCCTGGGCGTGACGGCCACCTTGCTGGCCGGGCTGATGTACCTCGTGAACAAGACCAAGCTCGGCCGCGCCATGCGCGCCACGGCCGAGAACCCGCGCGTGGCGGCACTCATGGGTGTGCGGCCCGACATGGTGATCTCGGCCACCTTCGTCATCGGGGCCGCGCTGGCCGCGGTGGCCGGCGTGATGTGGGCCGCGAATTACGGCACCGTGCAGCATTCGATGGGTTTCCTGCCCGGGCTGAAGGCCTTCACGGCCGCGGTGCTGGGCGGCATCGGCAACCTGGGCGGCGCGGTCGTCGGCGGCATCCTGCTGGGCCTGGTGGAAGCGCTGGGGGCCGGTTACCTGGGCGCGCTCACCGGCGGCGTGCTGGGCAGTCACTATGCCGACATCTTCGCCTTCGTGGCACTGATCCTGGTGCTGACCCTGCGGCCGCAGGGCCTGCTGGGCGAGCGCGTGGCCGACCGGGCCTGATCGGGGAGGCACGCCATGAAGAACAAGATCGTCGTCTTCCTCGTCTGCGCCGCGCTGCTGCTGGCGCTGCCGCTGTTCGCGGCGCAATTCGGCCAGGGCTGGGTGCGCATCCTGGCCATTGCCATGCTGTACGTGCTGCTGTGCTATTGGTGTCATGGATCTTTCTGGAGTCTTCTGTGGTGCTGACTCAGGTGTTCTTCA
>JAABPT010000294.1 GCA_011391855.1 Burkholderiales bacterium | reverse complement strand
TCCCTGGCCCAAGGTCGACTTCACCAAGTTCGGCCCGATCGAGCGCAAGGAGCTTTCTCGCATCAAGAAGATCAGCGGCGCCAACCTGCTGCGCAACGCGATCATGATTCCCGCCGTCACCAACCATGACGACTGCGACATCACCGACCTGGAAGCCTTCCGTGTCTCCACCAACAAGGAGAACGAAAAGTCCGGCATCAAGGTCACGATGCTGGCCTTCCTGATCAAGGCCTGCGTCGCGGCGCTGAAGAAATACCCCGAGTTCAACAGCTCGCTCGATGGCGACGCGCTGATCTACAAGCAGTACTTCCACATCGGTTTTGCTGCGGACACGCCGAACGGCCTGATGGTGCCGGTGATCAAGGACGCCGACAAAAAGGGCATCTTCCAGATCAGCCAGGAAATGGGCGAACTGGCCAAGAAGGCGCGCGACGGCAAACTCAGCCCCGGCGAGATGTCGGGCGCCTGCTTCACGATCTCCAGCCTCGGCGGCATTGGCGGGCGTTACTTTACGCCGATCATCAATGCGCCCGAGGTGGCCATCCTGGGCGTCTGCAAGTCCACCATCGAGCCGGTGTGGGACGGCAAGACCTTCCAGCCGCGCCTGATGCTGCCGCTGAGCCTGACCTGGGATCACCGCGTGATCGACGGTGCGGCCGCGGCGCGCTTCAACGTCTACCTCGGCCAGATCCTGGGCGACTTCCGCCGGGTTCTGTTGTGACGACGGTCGTTGTCGTCAGGAAGGCGGGCCAGGTGGCGATCGCCGCCGACACGCTGGTCACTTTTGGCGACACGCGCCTGGGGCACCGCTACGAGGCCAACAGCAAGCTGTTCAAGGTGGACACGCCAGCCGGACCAAGCTGGGTCGGCATGGCCGGCACGGTGGCGCACTTCCCGGTGTTGCGCAAGGCGATGAACGCGCTGCCCCGCGAGCAGTTGCTGCTGCACGGCAAGGATGAGGTGTTCGACACCTTCACCAAGCTGCATCCGCTGCTCAAGGAGACGTTCTTCCTGCAGACCAAGGAAGACGACAACGACCCCTACGAGTCCAGCCAGTACAGCGTGGTGATTGCCAACGCGGCGGGCATCTTCGGGCTCTACAGCTACCGCGAGGTGTTCGAGTTCAAGGAGTTCTGGGGCATAGGCTCCGGGCGCGCCTTTGCCCTCGGCGCGATGTACACCACCTGGTACAAGGCCAAAACCGCCCGCGAGGTGGCGCTGGCCGGTATCCACGCCGGCTGCGAATTCGACCGCAACTCCGCCGCGCCGGTGGACCTTTACACCCTCAAACTGAAAACATGAAAGCGGCGGGCGCCGCGCCCGTCTGGAGACACACCATGAGCCTGATAGACATCAAAGTGCCGGACATCGGCGATTTTTCCGAAGTGACCGTCATCGAACTGCTGGTCAAACCCGGCGACACGATCAAGGCCGAGCAGAGCCTGATCACCGTGGAAAGCGACAAGGCTTCGATGGAAATCCCGTCGAGCCACGCCGGCGTGGTGAAGGAACTCAAGGTCAAGCTCGGCGACAAGGTGGCCGAAGGCACGGTGGTGCTGGTGCTCGAAGCGGCCGAAGGGGCCGCAGCGCCGGCTGCAAGCCCTGTTTCAGAGTCAAAACAGGCTGTTTCCAGCGTCGCAGGGTCGCAGGCTGCTATCAATGTTGCATCGACTCCAGCAGCCACAGCCGCCAGCTTCGCCGGCACTGCCGACCTCGAATGCGACCTGCTGGTGCTCGGTGCCGGCCCGGGCGGCTACTCGGCAGCCTTCCGCGCGGCCGACCTCGGCCTGAAAGTGATCCTTGTCGAGCGCTACGCCCAACTCGGCGGCGTCTGCCTGAACGTGGGCTGCATTCCCTCGAAGGCGCTGCTGCATGTGGCCGCCGTGATGGACGAAGTCAGCCACCTCGGCGCCCTGGGCATTGAATTCGGCGCCCCCAAGGTCAACATCGACACCCTGCGCGGCCACAAGGAAAAAGTCATCGGCAAGCTGACGGGTGGTCTGGCCGCGATGGCCAAGATGCGCAAGGTCAACATCGTGCGCGGCTACGGCGCCTTCGTCGGCGCCAACCTTGTGCAGGTCGAGGAAACCACCGGCACGAGCCAGGAAAAAACCGGCAAGACCCAGACCATCGCCTTCAAGAGGGCCATCATTGCCGCCGGCAGCCAGGCCGTACGCCTGCCCTTCATGCCCGAAGACCCGCGCGTGGTGGACAGCACCGGTGCCCTGGCGCTCAAAGAAGTGCCCAAGCGCATGCTGATCCTGGGCGGTGGCATCATCGGCCTGGAGATGGGCACCGTTTACAGCACGCTGGGCGCACGCCTGGATGTGGTGGAAATGCTCGACGGCCTGATGCAAGGCGCCGACCGCGACCTGGTCAAGATCTGGCAGAAGATGAACGCCAAGCGCTTCGACAACATCATGTTGAAGACCAAGACGGTGGGGGCCAAGGCCACACCCGAAGGCATTGAGGTGACGTTTGCACCAGCCGAGGACGGCGGCACGGCCCCCGCTCCACAAACCTACGACCTGGTGCTGCAAGCCGTGGGCCGAACCCCCAACGGCAAGAAGATTGCCGCCGACAAGGCCGGTGTAGCGGTTACAGACCGTGGCTTCATCAACGTCGACATCCAGATGCGCACCAACGTGCCCCACATCTTCGCGATTGGCGACATCGTGGGTCAGCCCATGCTGGCGCACAAGGCCGTGCACGAGGCGCACGTGGCCGCGGAAGTCATTGCCGGTGAACTGCAAGGCAACAAGGAACTGGTCAGTGCCGCCTTCAATGCCCGCGTCATCCCCAGCGTCGCCTACACCGACCCCGAAGTGGCGTGGGTGGGCCTGACCGAAGACCAGGCCAAGGCGCAAGGCATCAAGGTCAAGAAGGGTCTGTTCCCCTGGACCGCCTCCGGCCGTGCCATTGCCAACGGGCGCGACGAAGGCGTCACCAAGCTGCTGTTTGATGATTCACCAGAAGCGCACGGCCACGGCAAGATCCTGGGCGGCGGCATGGTCGGCACGCATGCGGGCGACATGATCGGCGAAGTGGCGCTGGCCATCGAGATGGGCGCCGACGCAGTGGATATTGGCAAGACGATTCACCCGCACCCTACTCTGGGAGAGAGCATCGGTATGGCGGCGGAGATTGCGCATGGGTCTTGTACGGATGTGCCGCCAGCGCGCAAGTAGGCCAGCCTCCAAGCCACCCTGACAAGGCCCGAACTGGCGACGGTTCGGGCTTTGTGCTTTCAGCCCCCAAACAATCGCCGCAAAATACTGTGCATTTGTACGGGCCTTCGTTCAGGCTCACACCTCATTGGACAAGGCTCACTCTTGACATCGC
>JAABPT010000293.1 GCA_011391855.1 Burkholderiales bacterium | reverse complement strand
TCGAACCCTATGTGCGCCCCAAGGCGCTGCAATACCTTGAAGAGGGCAAGGTCGTGATCTTCGCCGCCGGCACCGGCAACCCCTTCTTCACCACCGACACCGCCGCGGCGCTGCGCGGCGCCGAGATCGGCGCCGAGATCGTGCTCAAGGCGACCAAGGTCGACGGCGTCTACAGTGCCGATCCGCACAAGGACCCGACCGCCACGCGCTACTCGCACATAGGCTTCGACGAGGCCATTTCCCGGAACCTGCAGGTGATGGACGCCACCGCCTTTGCGCTGTGCCGCGACCAGAAGCTGCCCATCAAGGTGTTCAGCATCAACAAGCCCGGCGCGCTGCAGCGCGTGGTGATGGGCGAGGACGAAGGCACCCTGGTGCATGTTTGAGGAGCCGCATCAATCATGACCATCGAAGAGATCAAGAAGACCGCCGAACAGAAGATGGGCAAGACCATCGAGGCGTTCAAGAACGAGCTGCACAAGATCCGCACCGGCCGCGCCCACCCCGGGCTGCTGGACCAGGTGCACGTCGACTACTACGGCTCGTTGGTGCCGATCAGCCAGGTCGCCAACGTGACGCTGCTCGACGCCCGCACGATCAGCGTTCAGCCTTGGGAGAAGGGCATGGGGCCGAAGATCGAGAAGGCCATCCGCGAGTCGGACCTGGGGCTCAACCCCGCGTCGCAGGGCGACCTGCTGCGCGTGCCGATGCCGGCGCTGACCGAGGAGCGCCGCAAGGAACTGACCAAGGTCGTGCGCCACACCGGCGAGGAGGCTCGCATTGCCGTGCGCAGCGTGCGACGCGAGGCCAACGAGCACCTGAAGCGCCTGCTCAAGGACAAGGCGGTTGCAGAGGACGACGAGCGCCGTGCCCAGGACGAGGTGCAGCGCCTCACCGACCGCGTCATCGCCGAGATCGATCGCCTGGTGCACGGCAAGGAAGCGGAGGTGATGGCGGTCTGACGTTGTCACCATCCATGCCCACCGTGCCGATGCCCGAACTGCCGCTGGTCGAGACCGCGGCCCAAAGCTCTGCTTCTGCCGCTGCCCCGGTCGCCAGGGTCGCGGGCGGCGCTGCGCCCGACGCCGATGCGCCGGCGGTGCCGCGCCACGTGGCGGTGGTCATGGACGGCAACGGCCGCTGGGCCCGCCAGCGCTACATGCCGCGCTTCTTCGGCCACAAGCAGGGTGTGGATGCGCTGGTGCGGGCCGTGAACGCCTTCGCCGACCGCGGCGTGCGCTACCTCACCGTCTTCGCCTTCTCGTCCGAGAACTGGAAACGGCCCACCGAGGAAGTCTCAGGCCTGATGAGCCTGGTGCTGGTGGCGGTGTCCAAATACCTCACCAAGCTGGCCGGCGACGGCGTGCGCATCCGCATCGTCGGCGACCGTTCCGCAGTGTCCGACAAGTTGCGCCGCGCCTGGGAGCATGCAGAACTGCTGACGCAGCACAACGACCGCATCACGCTGGCGGTGGCCTTCAACTACGGCGGCCGCTGGGACGTGGTGCAGGCTTGCCGCCGCGCGCTGGCAGAGGGCGTGGACCCGGAGACGGTCGACGAGGAATGGCTGTCGCGTCACATGGCGCTGTCGTTTGCACCCGACCCCGACCTGTTCATCCGCACTGGCGGCGAGATGCGCATGAGCAACTTCCTGCTCTGGCAGGCCGCCTATTCCGAACTCTTCTTCACCGAATGCCTGTGGCCCGATTTCGGCGAGGCCGAGATCGACGCCGCGCTGACGGCCTTCGCCCAGCGCGACCGGCGCTTCGGCGGCATTCGCCCGCCGCCCGTCGTGCCCGAAGACCGCTAGGATGCTGCGCCAGCGCATCGTCACGGCACTCGTGCTCGTCGCCCTGGTCCTGGGCTCGCTGATGGCGCGCAGTGTGTGGCCCTTCGCGCTGCTGACGCTGGTGCTGGTCGCTGCAGCGGGCTGGGAGTGGGCCCGGCTGAACCAGGCCGGCAACGGCCTGGCCCTGGCCATGGGGGTCGCAGTGGCGCTGGCCGGCGCTGGCGCCCTGACCCTGGGCTGGAACGAGCGTGCCACAGCACCGCTGTGGTGGGGCACCGCCGTGCTGTGGGTCGTTTGCGGTGCGCTGGCACTGCGCACCGGGCCAGCCGCCTGGCCGCAACTGGCGCGTCCCTTGCGCTGGGGGCTGGGCTTGGTCGCCCTGTGGGCGGCCTGGCTGGCGCTGACCGACGCCCGCGTCATCGGCATCAACTTCATGCTGTCCATGCTGTGCCTGGTGTGGATGGCCGACATTGCCGCCTATTTCGGCGGCCGTGCCTTCGGCCGCCGCAAGCTGGCGCTCTCCATCAGCCCGGGGAAAAGTTGGGAAGGCGTGTGGTCGGGCATGGCGGGGGTGCTGATGCTGGCGTTGTTCTGGACCTGGCTGGATACACAAGTGGATCTGGGCAGCCCGAGCCTGTATTCGAGCCTGGTGCACCATCTGGGCTGGGCCGGCGCCGCGTTGGCGCTGGTGGCGCTGGCGGGCTTGAGCGTGGTCGGTGATCTGGTCGAATCGCTCGTCAAGCGCGCCGCAGGCGCCAAGGACAGCAGCCGCCTGCTGCCGGGCCACGGCGGCGTGCTCGACCGTATCGACGCCCTGCTGCCGGTGATGCCTGCGGCCATGGCCCTGATGTCGATCCGGCTCGACTGACAGCCGCATGACTCCGCGCCTGCGCCTGGCCATCCTCGGCTCCACCGGTTCGGTGGGCACGAGCACGCTCGACGTGGTGGGGCGGCACCCCGATCGCTTCGAGGTCGTCGGGCTCACGGCACAGCAGCGCGTGGACCTGCTTTTCGAACAGTGCCGGCTTTTCCGGCCGCGCATCGCCGTGCTGCCGACCGAGCCGCGTGCCGTGGAATTGCGTCGCCTGCTGGCCGACGCGGGCCTGGCGACCGAAGTGCGTGTCGGCCCCCAGGCCCTGTGCGAACTGGCGGCGGCCGACGAGGTCGACGCCGTGATGGCCGCCATCGTCGGTGCGGCCGGCCTGCGGCCCTGCATGGCGGCGGCGCGCGCCGGCAAGCGGCTGCTGCTGGCCAACAAGGAGGCGCTGGTCGTCGGCGGCGGCCTGTTCATGCAGGCCGTGGCCGAAGGCGGCGCGACGCTGCTGCCGATCGACAGCGAACACTCGGCCATCTTCCAGTGCCTGCCCGAGGACCGCTCGGCCTGGGCCAGGCGCATCGACCACATCGTTCTCACCGCCAGCGGCGGCCCGTTCCGCCAGCGCGACCCGGCCACACTGCACGCCGTGACGCCGGCCATGGCCGTGGCGCACCCGAACTGGGTCATGGGGCAGAAGATCTCGGTCGACTCCGCCACCATGATGAACAAGGCGCTCGAG
>JAABPT010000292.1 GCA_011391855.1 Burkholderiales bacterium | reverse complement strand
GACCTCGCCCAGACCTGCGGCGGCGCCTTCCTGTCGGGGCAGCAGGCCGCGCAGCAGATTCTTCAACGGCGCCCATGCGGACGAGGCGCCCATCACTCCCCAGGAGACCAACGCCATGAAATTCGATAGTGTCCTGCAATCCATCGGCGGCACGCCGCACATCCGCATCAACCGCCTGTTCGGCAACAGCCACGCGGTCTGGGTGAAGTCCGAGCGCAGCAACCCCGGCGGCTCGATCAAGGACCGCATTGCGCTGGCCATGGTGGAAGACGCCGAGCGCTCCGGCGCCTTGCGGCCCGGGGGCACCATCATCGAACCCACTTCCGGCAACACCGGCATCGGCCTGGCGATGGTGGCCGCCGTCAAGGGCTACCCGCTGATCCTCGTCATGCCCGACAGCATGAGCATCGAGCGGCGTCGCCTGATGCTGGCCTATGGCGCCAGCTTCGACCTGACGCCGCGCGAAAAAGGCATGAAGGGCGCCATCGCCCGCGCCGAGGAACTGAAGGCCGCCACCCCCGGCGCCTGGATTCCGCAGCAGTTCGAAAACCCCGCCAACATCGACGCGCATGTGCGCACCACGGCGCAGGAGATCCTGACCGACTTCCCCGACGGCATTGACGCGCTGATCACCGGCGTGGGCACCGGCGGCCACCTCACGGGCTGCGCCAGAGTGCTGAAAGCGGCCTGGCCCAGGCTCAAGGTGTTTGCGGTCGAACCCACCGCCTCCCCGGTGATTTCCGGCGGCCAGCCGGCGCCGCACCCGATCCAGGGCATCGGCGCGGGTTTCATCCCGAAGAACCTCGATACCAGCCTTCTCGACGGTGTGATCCAGGTGGACGCGGAGCCCGCGCGCGAGATGGCCCGGCGTTGCGCCCGCGAAGAAGGCATGCTGGTCGGCATATCGTCCGGCGCCACGCTGGCCGCCATTGCGCAGAAGCTGCCGGATCTGCCGGCTGGCGCCACCGTGCTCGGCTTCAACTACGACACCGGCGAGCGCTACCTGTCGGTCGAGGGCTTCCTGCCGGCACCCTGAACGGGCTAGACCCCCACGCCCGGCGCCGCGCCTTATCATGGCGCCCTCTGCTTGATCGCCACGAGCCACGAGGACCCCCATGATCCGCCTTTCCGAACTCAAACTCCCGCTGTCGGCCCTGCCAGTGGACGCCCGGCGTGCCGCCGATGCGCCCACCGAAACCGACGCAGACCGCCAGCCCGCGCCGCACCCCGAAGCGGCGCTGCGCCGGCTTGCCGCGCAGGCACTGGGACTGCCGCAGACAGACCTCGCCACCCTGCACGTCTTCAAGCGCAGCTTCGACGCCCGCAAGGCGGACCTGCTGGCCGTCTACATCGCGGACGTGAGCCTGGCCGACCCCGCGCAGGAAGCCGCCCTGCTGACCCGGCACACCACGAACCCGCACATCCAGGCCACGCCCGACATGGCCTGGCATCCGGTCGGGCGGGCCCCCGCAGATCTGCCGGTGCGCCCCGTGGTGGTCGGCTTCGGCCCCTGCGGCATCTTTGCTGCGCTGGTGCTGGCCCAGATGGGCTTCATGCCGATCGTGCTGGAGCGCGGCAAGACCGTGCGCGAGCGCACCAAGGACACCTGGGGCCTGTGGCGCAAGCGCGTGCTCAACCCCGAATCCAACGTGCAGTTCGGCGAAGGCGGCGCCGGCACCTTCAGCGACGGCAAGCTTTACAGCCAGATCAAGGACCCGCGCCACCTGGGGCGCAAGGTGATGCAGGAGTTAGTCAAAGCTGGCGCGCCACCTGAAATCCTTTACGAAGCGCACCCGCACATCGGCACCTTCAAGCTCGTCCGCGTCGTGGAAAACCTGCGCGAACAGATCATCGCGCTGGGCGGCGAGATCCGCTTTGAGCAGCGCGTGACCGACGTGGTGATCGAAGACGGCCCCACCGGCCGCCACCTGCGCGCCCTGAAGGTGCTGAACCAGGCGACGGGCGACGTGGTTGAGTTGCGTGCCGACCACGTCGTCCTGGCGCTCGGCCACAGCTCGCGCGACACCTTCACCGCGCTGCACGAGCGCGGCGTGTCCATGGAGTCCAAGCCGTTTTCCATCGGCTTTCGCATCGAGCACCCGCAGGGCGTGATCGACCGCGCCCGCTGGGGCCGCCACGCCGGCCATCCGCTGCTGGGCGCGGCCGACTACAAGCTGGTGCACCACGCCGCCAACGGCCGCACGGTCTACAGCTTCTGCATGTGCCCTGGCGGCACCGTGGTCGCGGCCACCTCGGAGCCGGGGCGCGTGGTGACGAACGGCATGAGCCAGTACTCGCGCAACGAGCGCAATGCCAACGCCGGCATGGTGGTCGGCATCGATCCCCGCGACTACCCCACCGATCCGGCCGCGTTCGAGGCCACGCTGGGCCGCACGTATGGCGCGGAAAGCCTGCGTACCGAAGCCCGGCATCCGCTGGCCGGCATCGTGCTGCAGCGCCAGCTCGAATCGCACGCCTACGTGCTGGGTGGCAGCAACTACGAGGCGCCAGGCCAGCTGGTGGGCGATTTCATCGCGGGCAAGCCGTCCACCCAGCTCGGCGAAGTGTTGCCGTCGTACCAGCCGGGCGTGCTGCTGGGCGACCTGCAGGCCGCCCTGCCCGGCTACGCCATTGAAGCCCTGCGCGAAGCCCTGCCGGTATTCGGCCGCAAGATCCGGGGATTCGACCAGCACGATGCCCTGTTGACCGGGGTGGAGACGCGCACCTCGTCACCGCTGAAGATGGGCCGTGGGGACGATTTCCAGAGCCTGAACACCCGGGGCCTGTACCCGGCCGGCGAAGGCGCCAGCTACGCCGGCGGCATCCTGTCAGCCGGCGTGGACGGCATCAAGGTCGGCGAGGCCGTGGCGCGCCGCATGCTCGGGCTGGCTTGAGGGCGGGATGCCCGGTCAACAGCGCACGGCGGAGTGCCCGGGGTAAATAAGAATAGATAGCAATCTATGACCATTCCACGCTGGAAATGGCCGTATTTGACTCAATAAACCTGAAAAAATTGCCCCCCGACGAACTGGCCAGGCTGTCGGGGGCCGTATCGGCACCGGGGGCTCGATTCAGCCCTGACGTGACTGGAGCGCCGCGATGCGCTCTTCGATCGGCGGGTGGGTGCTGAACAGCTTGCCGATGCCGCCGGCAATACCCATGGCGGCCATACTCTTGGGCAGCTCGGCCGTGTGCACACCGCCCAGGCGCGCCAGCGCATTGATCATGGGCTGCTTGCGACCCATCAGGCTCGCGGCGCCGGCGTCGGCGCGGAACTCGCGCTGGCGGCTGAACCAGGCCACGATGATGGCGGCCACGAAGCCCAGCACGATGTCCATCACGATGGTGGTGATCA
>JAABPT010000291.1 GCA_011391855.1 Burkholderiales bacterium | reverse complement strand
ACAGCACCTTCTTCACATAGTCGCGGGTCTCGTTGATGGGAATGCTTTCGGCCCAGGCGGCCGGCTCCATGACGGCGCCTTCGCGCCAGCGGCGCGGCCGGTTGGGCCCGGCGTTGTAGGCCGCGGTGGCCAGGGCCAGCGAGCCGCCGAAATCGTCGAGCACCAGCTTCAGGTAGGCGGCGCCCAGGCGCAGGTTGACGCTGCTGTCGTTGATCATCGCGGGTGTGTAGGGCAGGCCGATCTTGCGCGCTGTCCAGCGGGCGGTTTCCGGCATCAGCTGCATCAGCCCCGACGCGCCGACATGCGAGCGTACGTCCGTGATGAAGCGCGACTCCTGGCGGATCAGGCCGTACACCACCGCCGGGTCGATACCGGCTTCGCGCGCCTGCGCCAGCACCTGCTCGCGCAACGGCGTGGGGAAGCGCTGCGTCATGTCGACCTCGCCGCGTGTGCGGTCGCTGGTGTTGATGCAGCGGTCCCACACCGCGCGAGAGCAGGCCAGGTCGGCAGCCGCCAGCAGTTCGCGGTCGGCCATGCCGCGCAGCGAGAAATTCCATTCGCGCACGCCTTCGCTGCGCAGCCCCAGTTCGATGAGCTGCAGAGCGCGCGCCAGGCCTGCGTTGCCGCGGGCGGTGCCGCGTTCGGCGTCGCTCAGCGAGCGGGGCGCGACAGGCAGCACCACCGTGCCACCCAGTTCCTCGGCGGCCAGCTTGCCGTAGAAGTTCAGCTGCGGCGCGATCGATTCCATCGCCAGCGTCGCCATGGCGCGTTCGGCGTCGCCTTCCGGACCTGGCACGGCACTGGCCTGGGTGGCGCGGGCGCGCCAATAGACCCAGGCGCTGTCGCGCTGTTCGGCCGCACTCATGGTGTCGATGGCACGCGCCATCAGGGCCCAGCGGCTGGCCTCGCCGGCGGGCTGGCGCAGGGCCGCGCGCACGTGCCAGGCCAGCAGGTCGTCGCTCCAGGGCGGTGGCGTTCCGCGCCGCGCCGCGGCGTCCCACAGCTGCCAGGCGCGGCGCGCGTAGGCCGCGGCTTGCGGCTGCTGCTTCATCGCCGCGTGCTTGGCGGTGTGCGCCCAGGCGGTGGCCGTCTGGCTGTTGGGCAGGCGCTCGGCCCAGGTGTCCGACAGCAACCCGGCGGCCAGTTCGGGGTCGCTGGCGGCCAGGCGCATCAGCGCCAGCAACTCCAGTTCGTGGCCCGCCGGGGAACTGCTGCGCGGCCGGCGCCGCAGCCAGTTCGCCGGGTTGTCCACGATCGTGGCAACCACGTTGCCGTCGCTGCGGTGCACCAGCGCTGCGGCGTCCTGGGCCGCGCGCGGACGGTTCAGCTCCACCGCCAGCCGCGCCTTGTGCCAGGCGTCGGCGGGCTTGAACACCTTGGCTTCGTACAGCGTGGCGGCCATCAGCTGGCAGCCGTCGCCGGGGTCGCGCTGGGCGAACCAGGCCGCGCGCGCCGTCTCGCCGACGTTCTGGCCGTCCAGGTGTTGCGTGAGCAGCCAGTAGCAGGTGACCTCGCGGTCGTCGTTCATGCGAAAGCGCGGGAACTCGGCGCGGAAATTCGCCCAGTCGCGCCGCTGGCCCAGTTCCAGCAGCCAGTCGTTGCGCAGCCGGTCCTCCACGTAGGTACCGGGCCAGCGGGCGTAGAACGCGTCGAGCTCTTCCTGCCTTGCCTCGGTCAGGCGGTTGCCCAGCTCCCAGTAGTCGACCCACATCGCCAGCGGGTGGCCGGCGGCATGGAGGGTCTGCCTTGCCGTCGCCAGGGCCGGGCCATTTCTGGTGCGCAGGGATTCGCGGGCCTGCAGCACGATGTCGTCGCCACCCTGGGCGCGCGCGGGGAACAGCACGGCGCCGGTCAGCAGCGCCAGCAGCAGGGTCAGGGCGGACAAGGCCGTCCGGCGGATCGTCATGAGGTCGGGCTTGCACAGGAACATGGTCTGAATTTAGCTTACGTGGCGTTTCATTTCAGCGAATCCCTGATCGACCTGCGTGCAGTGGGCCGGCCGGGGCGGTGGCGGCGGTGGGGCCGGCCTGGCCCGCCGTGGCCTGACAATGCGCCCGTGGCCGTGCCTGGCGCCACTTTCAACCCCAACTGCCATGACGTCGGACATGCCGCCCCTGCAACCTTCCAACGACAAGAAGCTGCTGCGCCGCCAGTTGCAGGCCGAGCGCCAGAGCCTGATCGACCGCCACCAGCGCGCGATGTACCTGCAGGAGGTGCTGCGCGTGTGGCTGGTGGCGCGGCAGGACACCGCCATCGGCGCCTATTGGCCGATCAAGGGCGAATTCGACGCACTGCCGGCGCTGTACCGCTGGAGCGAGGCCGACCCGCGGCGCCGCATCGGCCTGCCGGTCATCGACAAGCTGACCAAGCGGCTGGGATTTCGCGTCTGGTACCCCGGCTGCGAGATGGAGGAAGACGCCTACGGCATCCCCAAACCCAGCAACACGCCGGCTTTCGAGCCGACGCTGCTGCTCGTGCCCTGTGTCGGCTACGGCCCGAAGGGCGTGCGGCTGGGCTATGGCGGCGGCTTCTACGACCGCACGCTGGCGACGCTGCAGCCGCGCCCGTTCACAGCCGGCCTGGCCTATTCGCATGGGTTCGTGCCCTGGCTGCAGGCCGAGCCGCACGACGTGCCGCTGGACGCCGTGCTCACCGACGAAGGGCTGGCCTGGCAGGCGCCGGCCTGAGCGCGATGCGGCGGCTGTTCAGGCCGCGGGTGCACCCAGCCGGCGGCATATTTCCAGCGACAGCGCGCTCTGGTTGAGCGTGTAGAAGTGGATGCCGGGCGCGCCGCCGGCGATCAGCCGTTCGCACAGCCCGGCCACGACGTCGATGCCGAAGGCGCGCACCGAGGCCGCGTCGTCCATGAAACCTTCCATCTTCAGCGCCACCCAGCGCGGGATCTCGATGCCGTCGCGGGCCGCGAACTGCGCGATGCGCGCGTAGTTGTGGATCGGCATGATGCCCGGCACGATGGGCACCGTGACGCCCAGCGCCCGCACTTCTTCGACGAAGTGGAAATAGGCGTCGGGGTTGAAGAAGAACTGCGTGATGGCCGAGTCAGCGCCGGCCTTGACCTTGGCCGCGAAATGTTCCAGGTCGCGCCGGGCGTAGCGCTGCTGCGGGTGGTATTCGGGGTAGGCGGCGACTTCGATATGCCAGTCGGCGCCCTGCGTGCGGCGGATGAAGGCCACCAGGTCGGCGGCATAGCGGAATTCGCCCGGCTGCACCGTGCCGCTGGGCAGGTCGCCGCGCAGCGCCACGATGCGGCGGATGCCCTGGGCGCGGTAGGTGGCCAGGATCTCGGCGATGCCGGCCTCGGTGCTGCCGACGCAAGAGAGATGCGGCGCGGCCTC
>JAABPT010000290.1 GCA_011391855.1 Burkholderiales bacterium | reverse complement strand
GACAAGCGCTTCTTCCAGGGCCTGCCCAGCCCCGCCGCCGCCGCGGTGGTGATGGGGCTGATCTGGGTCATGGACGATGCCGGCTTCAAAGGCGTGCACCAGATCGGCTGGCTGGCCTGGACGGCCTTCGGCGTGACGCTGTTCGCCGGGTTGTCGATGGTGACCAACGCACCGTTCTACAGCTTCAAGGTGGTGGGTGGCCGCAGCACGGTGCCCTTCGTGGTGATCGTCGCCATCGCGCTGGGCATCGCGCTGATTGCGCTCGACCCGCCGCGCGTGTTGTTCGCGCTGTTCTGCATCTACGGTCTGTCGGGCTATGCGGTGTACGCCTGGCGCAAGACCAAGGGCAAGCCGACGAGCGTGATCGCGATCTCCACCGACGAGCCCGACGAGAAGGGCCTGCACCCATGATGACCGCGTGCTATATTGCCCCGATGAACTCGATTCGCCGCCTGACTGCGCTAGCCCTGCTAGGAATCCTGCGGGTGCGCTGATCGTCTTCGTCTCGTCTTCTCCGATCAACGGCCCGCCAGCGCAACGCAGCGGGCCGTTTTCATTTGTTCAAGCTGCGCCGCGAATTCCAACCCCTTCGTCCAAGGCCACACCATGACCGACAAGCTCATCATCTTCGACACCACCTTGCGCGACGGCGAGCAATCGCCCGGCGCTTCGATGACACGCGAGGAAAAGCTGCGCATCGCGCGGCAACTCGAGCGGTTGCGGGTGGACGTCATCGAAGCCGGCTTCGCGGCTTCGAGCAACGGCGACTTCGAGGCCGTGAAGGCCATTGCCGACGCCATCCGCGAAGTCACCGTGTGTTCGCTGGCCCGCGCCAACGATCGCGACATCTCGCGCGCCGCCGAGGCGCTGAAAGGCGCGGCGCGTGCGCGTATCCATACCTTCATCGCGACCAGCCCGTTGCACATGGAAAAGAAGCTGCGCATGACACCCGACCAGGTGCACGAGCAGGCGCGGCTGGCGGTGCGCTTCGCGCGCAAGTTGTGCGACGACGTCGAGTTCTCGCCGGAAGACGGATACCGTTCCGAACCCGACTTCCTGTGCCGCGTGCTGGAAGCCGTGATCGCCGAAGGTGCGACCACCATCAACATTCCCGACACCGTGGGCTATGCCGTGCCCGAACTGTTCGGCGAATTCATCCGCACGCTGCGCGAGCGTGTGCCCAACAGCGACAAGGCGGTGTGGAGCGTGCACTGCCACAACGACCTGGGCATGGCAGTGGCCAATTCGCTGGCCGGGGTGATGATCGGCGGCGCGCGGCAGGTGGAATGCACGGTCAACGGCCTGGGCGAACGCGCCGGCAACTGCAGCCTGGAAGAGGTGGTGATGGCCGTGCGCACGCGGCGCGACTATTTCAAGCTGGAGCTCGGCATCGACACGACGCAGATCGTGCCCGCTTCGCGCATGGTCAGCCAGACCACCGGCTTCGTGGTGCAGCCGAACAAGGCCGTGGTGGGCGCGAATGCCTTCGCGCACGCCAGCGGCATCCACCAGGACGGCGTGCTCAAGGCGCGCGACACCTACGAGATCATGCGCGCCGAAGACGTGGGCTGGGCCGCCAACAAGATCGTGCTGGGCAAGCTGTCGGGCCGCAACGCCTTCAAGCAGCGGCTGCAGGATCTGGGCATTGCTCTGGACTCCGAGGGCGAGGTGAATGCGGCCTTCGCGCGCTTCAAGGACCTGGCGGACCGCAAGAGCGAGATCTTCGACGAGGACATCATCGCGCTGGTCAGCGACGAGAGCGTGACACCGGAAAACGAGCACTACCGTCTTCTGGCGCTGTCGCAGCGCTCGGAGACCGGCGAGCGGCCGCACGCCAAAGTGGCATTTGCCGCCGGAGGTGTTGAACACCATGCCGAAAGCGACGGCAACGGGCCAGTGGACGCCACCCTGAAGGCCATCGAGTCCCACGTGAAGAGTGGGGCCGAACTGATGCTCTATTCGGTGAATGCCATCACCTCGGGCAGTACAGAATCGCAAGGCGAGGTCACGGTGCGGTTGCAGCACGGCGGGCGGGTGGTGAACGGCGTGGGTGCCGATCCCGACATCGTGGTGGCCTCGGCCAAGGCCTATTTGTCAGCGCTGAACAAGCTGCACAGCACCACGGAACGGGTGGCAGCGCAGGGCTGACGCGGGCGGCGGACAGTCCATCGCAGGGACTACTTTAGGAAAAACACGCAAGATATTGATCTTGCATGCGTTTTTCTGGTGCCCTACACTCGGTTCTTGATTGGTACGGGGGGGTGGGCAGTGACAAAGTCGTTTCGCAGTGCGCTGAAGGCGCTGTCGGCCGCCTCGGTGGTGCTGGCCCTGTCGGTGCTGCCCGCAACGGCCGGATTCTCCACCGCCTCGGCGGCACAGAAGAAGGTGGTCAAGACCGTCAAGACCACCAAATCAGCCAAGCCCACCAAGTCCGCCAAGTTTTCGACGGATGCGCGCAAGGCGAAGCTGAAGCGGCCCACGCGCAAGATCGTGGCGCACGCCGCGCCGCGGCCACTGTCGCTGGGTCAGCTGACCGGACTGCACGCCACCCCGGATGCGCTGGACCTCAAGTCCAGCGTCGCCCTCGTCGTCGACCAGGACACCAACGAAGTGCTGTTCAGCAAGAACGCCTCCGCCGTGCTGCCGATCGCTTCGATCACCAAGCTGATGACGGCGCTGGTGGTCACCGAGGCCGGGCTGGCGCTCGACGAATTGCTCACCGTGACTGCCGAAGACGCTGCGGTTCGCGCCGGCAGCAGCCGGCAGCTGCGCGCCGGCGCCCAGCTCACGCGAGGCGAGATGCTGCACCTGGCGCTGATGGCTTCGGAGAACCGCGCCGCCTACCTGCTGGGGCGCACCTACCCGGGCGGCCTGTCGAGATTCGTCGAGGCGATGAACGCCAAGGCGCACCTGCTGGGCATGCACGACACGCGCTATGTCGAACCCACGGGCCTGTCCAGCGATAACCGTTCCAGCGCCGAGGATCTGGCGCGCCTGGTGCGCGCCGCGTCGCAGCACCCGCTGCTGCGCGAACTGTCCACCTCCGCCGAAGCGGTGGTGCCGGTGGGCAACCAGCAGGTGCAGTTCCGCAATACCAACGGGCTGGTGCACAACCCTGACTGGGACATCGGCCTGCAGAAGACGGGCTATATCGCCGCTGCAGGCCGCTGCGTGGTGATGCAGACGCAGATGGCCGGCCGCCAGCTGATCATGGTGCTGCTGGACTCCGCGGGCAAATACTCGCGCGTCGGTGACGCCGAGCGCATCCGCAAATGGCTGTCCAAGGAAGTCCTGGCGGACGTGCTGCCGGCGCTGAACACCGCGTCCGGAACTCAGCCGCGGTAACCGAGCGCCGCCGAGATCTGCGCT
>JAABPT010000289.1 GCA_011391855.1 Burkholderiales bacterium | reverse complement strand
GGCCAGACCCAGGGCCAGGAACGCATGAAGATGCAGCGCGCCATCGAAGGCGAGCTCACCACCACCATCCAGGCGCTGGAATCGGTGAAGTCGGCGCGCGTGCACCTGGCGCTGCCGCAGATGAACGGCTTCTTCCGCGAACAGCAAAAGCCCTCGGCTTCGGTGGTGCTCACGCTGCACGGCGGCCGCACGCTGGAGCGCAGCCAGATCGCCGGCATCGTGCGCGTGGTCTCCGGCAGCGTGCCCGAACTCACGGCGCGCGCCGTGAGCGTGGTCGACAGCACCGGTGCGCTGCTCTCCGCGTCCGGTGACGAAGAAACCGAGCAGGGCCTGGACTCGCAACAGCTGCAATACCGCCGCGAGGTCGAGGCCGGCCACCTGAAGCGTGTGCTGGCGCTGCTGGAACCGGTGGTCGGCCGCGACAACGTGCGTGCCAGCGTCAGCGCCGAGATCGACTTCTCGCAGGTCATGCAGACGGCCGAGGCCTACCGGCCCAACCAGGGCGGCGACGCACGTGCCGCGGTGCGCGAGCAGCGCAGCGAAGAGTCCACGCAACCGGGCGGCGCCAGCGCCGGCGGCGTGCCCGGCGCCACCAGCAACCAGCCGCCGACCCCCGCCACGGCACCCGTCAACGGGCCGGCCCAGGCATTGCAAGGGGCTCCCGGCGGGGCGGCCGCAGCTGCAGCCGCGCGCCGCGAAGCCGCGACCCGGTTCGAGGTCGACAAGACCGTCACCGTGACACGCAACGCCGCCGGCTCGGTGCGCCGCCTCAGCGCCGCGGTGGTGGTGAATCACCGCAACAGCGTCGACCCCAAGGGCAAGGCCACCTCGACGCCGCTCACCGACACCGAAATCGAGCAGCTGACGGCGCTGGTGCAACAGGGCATCGGCTTCGACGCCCAGCGCGGCGACGTGGTGAAGGTGGTGAACGCGCCCTTCCGCGTCGAGACCGTGCCCACGGCCGAAGAGACGCCGCTGTGGCAGCAGCCCTGGCTGGTGGACCTGCTGCGCTCGGCCGTGGCTCCGGGCGCGCTGGCGCTGGTGGCGCTGGGCATCGTCTTCGGCCTCGTGCGGCCTGCCGTCACGGCCGTGCTGGCACCACCGCCGCCCCCTGCGCCCGGCAGCCGCGTCGACGAGGTGGTGGGCGGCAACCCCGCCCTGCCCGCGCCGGGCGGCGCGCTGCCGGCACTGGCGGCGCCGCAGCAGGCCGAGCGCATCGAAGCCGCCCGCGCGATGGCAAGGCAGAACCCGGCGGCCATGGCCCAGGTCGTCAGCGGCTGGGTGAATGGCGACGCTGCCTGAAGCTGCCTGAAGCTACCTGAAGCCGACCGAATTCGACTGCCGAGGAAGAGGCCGAGTGTCCGCAGCGCAAGACGACGAGGGAGTGGAAAGTGCGGCCATCCTGCTCATGACGCTGGGCGAGGAGCAGGCGGCCGAGGTCTTCAGGCACCTGGCGCCCAAGGAGGTGCAGCGCCTGGGCGAAGCCATCACGCGCATGAAGGCGGTACCGCGCGAACGTGTCGACGCGGTGATGGACCGCTTCGAGAAGGCCGCCGGCCACGGCAGCGCGCTGGTGCCCGACAACGACGCCTACGTCAAGAGCGTGCTGCGCCGCGCGCTGGGCGAGGACAAGGCGGCGCTGCTCATCGACCGCATCGGCAGCGGCAGCAGCGTGGCCGGCATCGACAACCTGAAGTGGATGGACCCGGCCGCGGTGGCCGAGCTGATGCGCAACGAGCACCCGCAGATCGTGGCCGCGATCCTGGTGCACCTGGAAGCCGAGCAGACGGCCGCGGTGCTGAAGCTGCTGGGCGAGCGCCAGCGCAACGAGGTCATGGTGCGCATCGCCACGCTCGACGGCATCCAGCCCGCGGCGCTGCAGGACCTGAACGAGGTCATGAGCCAGGTGCTGGCCGGCGGCGGCCGCACCCGCAAGGCAACGCTGGGCGGCGCCAAGACGGCGGCCGAGATCCTGAACATGATGGGCGGCGCCATCGAGACTTCGGTGCTGGACTTCGTGCGCGAGGCCGACAACGACCTGGCACAGAAGATCATGGACAACATGTTCGTCTTCGACGACCTGGAGAAGCTCGACGACAAGGGCATCCAGACGCTGATGCGCGAGGTGCAGAGCGAGTCGCTGGTGGTCGCGCTCAAGGGCGCCACGCCGGCGCTGCGCGAGAAGATCTTCAAGAACATGTCCACGCGCGCCGCCGAGACGCTGCGCGAGGACCTGGAATCGCGCGGCCCGGTGCGCTTGTCGGAAGTGGAAGCCGAGCAGAAGGAAATGCTGAAGATCGTGCGCCGGCTGGCGGACGAAGGCCAGATCGTGATGGCGTCGGGCGGCGATGACGACTTCGTCTAAGCCGAGCGGCTGGCGCAACGTGCCGCCACCGGCCGGCGCCAAACCGGCCTCGCCTTACGCCCGCTTCATTCCGCGCGAGGAACTGGGCGACTTCGCCAACTGGCAGCCGGGCACCTTTGGCGGCGCGGCCCAGGGCGCCCCCGGCGCCGCGCCGGTGGCCGCAGAGCCGCCCGCCCCTTCAGCCGAAGACTGGCAGGCGCGGGTGGCGGCCGCGCGCCAGACCGGCTACCAGGAAGGCTACCGCGACGGCCTGGTGGCGCTGGAGAGTTTCAAGCAAAGCTTCGCCCAGCAGGCCACGGCGCAGATCGGCGCCCTGCTCGACGCCTTCGACCGCCAGCTCGGCGCGCTCGACGGCGAGGCCGCGCAGGCCGTGGCCCGCACCGCCGTGCAACTGGCGCGCCAGGTGCTGCGCACCGAACTGCAGCTGCGGCCCGAACTGGTGGCGCAGGTGGCGGCCGAGGCCGTGAATGCGGTGATGCTGAGCGCGCGCCACATCTCGGTGCAGGTGCACCCGCAGGACCTGCCGCTGGTGGCCGAAGGCGCTGCCGAGGCGCTGCAGGCGCGCGGTGCACGGCTGCACGCCAACCCGGCCATCGAGCGCGGCGGCGTGCTGGTGCAAAGCGATGTCGGCGCCATCGACGCGCGCATTGCCAGCCGCTGGGCGCAGGCAGCCGCAGCACTGGGTTCGCATGAAGCCCTGGCCGACGACGAAGGGGCCGGCGCATGACGCAGATGCGCACCCCGCCGCACACGGCGCACATGAAGCCGCACATGCACCCCCACCTACCGCTGTCTGACCGGCTCCAAGCCCGCGGCCAGCGCTGGCAGCGCTGGCTGGCCGACCTGCAGGACTACGCCTCGTTGCCGCAGCCGCTGGAGTCCACCGGCACGCTGCTGCGCGTGACCGGCCTCGTGCTCGAGGCGTCCGGCATTCGGCTGCCGGTGGGGTCGGTCTGCGAGGTGGTGCCGGACGGCCAGCAGCCGAACGCGGCCGTGCTGGCCGAAGTGGTGGGCTTCAGCGGCGACCGCGCCTTCCTCAT
>JAABPT010000288.1 GCA_011391855.1 Burkholderiales bacterium | reverse complement strand
GCTTCAAGGCCCACCTGTGGGGCTACAACGGCCAGAGCCCGGGGCCCACGATCGAGGTGGTGGAAGGCGACCGCGTGCGCCTGTTCGTGACCAACAAGCTGGGCGAACTGACCAGCATCCACTGGCACGGCCAGCGCCTGCCCAACGGCATGGACGGCGTGACCGGGCTCAACCAGCCCGGCATCCCGCCGGGCAAGACCTATGTCTACGAATTCGTGGCGCGCCGGCCGGGCACCTTCATGTACCACCCGCATGCCGACGAGATGGTGCAGATGGCGATGGGCATGATGGGTTTCTGGATCACGCACCCGAAGTCGAAACACCCGCTGATCGACGAGGTCGACCGCGACTTCTGCTTCCTGCTCAACGCCTACGACATCGACCCCGGCAGCTACACGCCGAAGATCATGACCATGCTCGACTTCAACCTGTGGAGCTGGAACAGCCGCATCTTCCCCGGCATCGACAGCCTGAACGTGCGCCACATGGACAAGGTGCGTATCCGCGTGGGCAACCTCACGATGACCAACCACCCCATGCACCTGCACGGCCACGAATTCCTCGTCACCGGCACCGACGGCGGCCCCACGCCGAAGAGCACGCGCCAGTACGAGGTCACCACCGACATCGCAGTGGGCCAGATGCGGCAGTTCGAATTCCTGGCCGACGAACTGGGCGACTGGGCCTTCCACTGCCACAAGAGCCACCACACCATGAACGCCATGGGCCACGGCGTGCCCACCATGATCGGCGTGGACCACAGCGGCGTGGCGCGCCAGATCACGAACCTCGTTCCCGACTACATGGTGATGGGCGAGCGCGGCATGAAGGACATGACGGAGATGGAGATGCCGCTGCCCGACAACACCGCAGCCATGATGGCCGGGCAGGGCCCGTTCGGCGCCGTCGGCATGGGCGGCATGTTCAGCGTGGTCAAGGTGCGCCGGGAGCAAGCGCGCGGCGACTATGGCGACCCCGGCTGGTACCAGCATCCACCCGGCACGGTGGCCTACGAATTCACCGGCGCCTTGCCCGACCCGGCGCGCTTCAAGGCCGAGGGCAGCGGCTCGATGCGGCCACTGGCACGGCCGGCCACCGACGTGGAAGTGAAGGTGCGCAAGCCGGCCGGCGGCCACGGGGGGCACCACTGATGGCACGCCAGAACCAGCGCTCGATCCCACACAGTCGCACCACAGGAGGACTTCGGATGACAGGCTTGAAAGGCACGCTGGCCGCCACGCTGGTGGTCACTTTGGCCGTGGCGTCGGCCGCGGCCCAGGCCCATGGCGAGGAGGCGCATGCCGGCAAGGCTGGCCCGGTCGTCAAGGAGCAGAAGGACTGGGGCATTGCCGGCGACGCCAAGGCCGCTACCCGCACGGTGCAGATTCGCATGACCGACGACATGCGCTTCACGCCCGACCGCATCGAGCTGCGTCAGGGCGACACGGTCCGCTTCGTGGTGCGCAACACCGGCAAGGTGATGCACGAATTCGTCATCGGCACGAAGAAGGAACTCGACGAGCACGCCGCGCTGATGCTCAAGTTTCCCAACATGGAGCACGACGAACCCTACATGGCGCACGTGCCGCCGGGCCGCACCGGCGAAATTGTCTGGACCTTCAACCGCGCCGGCGACTTCGACTTCGCGTGCCTCATTGCCGGCCACTACCAGGCCGGCATGGTGGGCCGCATCCAGGTGGCGCAGGTGGCGGCTGCCGCCGCCGGCACCGGCGCCGCAACGCGCAAGCCCTGAGCGTGCACGCTTCCCGCCCTTCACAACCCAAGCTCAAGGAAAGCTCCCCATGAAGAACCTCTTCCCGCGCCTGCTCCTGTCCCTGGCCTGCGCCGCACCCGCCCTGGCGCAGGCGCAGACCACCGACCATTCGGCCCATCACGGCGCGGCCCAAGCCACTCCGGCCGCCGCTGCCGCCGCCGACATGGCCACCGGCGAGGTGCGCAAGATCGACAAGAACGCCGCCAAGCTGACCCTGAAGCACGGCGAGATCAAGAACCTGGACATGCCGCCCATGACGATGGTGTTCAACGTCAAGGACAAGGCCGTGCTCGACCAGTTCAAGGCTGGCGACAAGGTCCGATTCAGGGTGATCGACGATGCCGGCAAGTACACCGTGACCGACATCGAGATGGCGAACTGACGCCGCCACACGTCCGCCGTGCTATCGGCGGCTGCGTCGAGGGCGTCGCCAGCTGCGCCGTGCGTCTCGGCGTCAAGCCTTGCCTGACCCGCGCCCGCCGCGGCGCGGCACCGCCACAAGCTCCGGCCACGGCAGCATCAGCGCCAGCAGCAGCAACTGCTCGAATTCGAGCGCAAAGCGCTCGATGATGCGTTCCGGTTCGGGGCACAGCTTCTCGTCGGTGATGAGCCCGAACTGCACGCCGCCGGCGTAGGAGATGATGCTCACGCCCACGCCCACGTCGCCCGACGAGGGCACCCAGAACACGCTTTGCTGCACGGTGGCGCCGCAGAGCTTCAGCGCTTCGGCCGGGCCGGGCACGTTGGTCATGACGGCGGTGGTCTTGTCCAGGAACAGGCCGGCCAGCGCCTCCTGCCCGCGCTGCACGAGCAGGCCCGACACACCCAGGATGCCGTAGGACAGCAGCGGCTGGAAGCTGGTCTTCAGCGCCGTCATGCGGGTGTTGACAATGCGCAGCCGCTGCAGCGGGTTGGCCGTGCCCACCGGCAGCAGCAGCGGCACCAGGCCGAAGCGGTTGCCCAGTTGCCAGGCCTGCTCCAGCGGCCGCAGGTTCACCGGCACCAGGGCGCGGATGTCCTTGCCAGCCGGGTCTTCGCCGCTGTCGCCCAACCAGCGGCCGATGGCGCCGGCGGCAGCGCACAGCAGCACGTCGTTGACCGACGCGCCCAGCGCCTTGCCCACGGCCTTGACCTCGTCCAGCGGGAGCGGCTCGCACCAGGCGACGCGCTTGCGCCCGCTGCCGTGGCCCTTGAGGCGCGTCTTCGAGTCGTCAGGCATCAGCGCCATGGCCGCCACGTCGTCGAGCAGCTGCCTGCCGTCGCGCGCCAGTCCATAGGCCGTGCGCAAGGCGCGCCGCGGGTGTTCGATGGCCTTCAGCGCCTGCACCAGGCCCTGGCCGTACAGGCCGATGGCCTTCACCGTCAGGCCGGTGAGCGGGCGCAACAACTCGTCGGCCACCCAGTCTTCCAGGTGTGTCTCGTGCGGGTCGGCGGCATGGCGCGCCAGTTCGGGCGGCGTGTGGCCGCCGTCGCACAGCGACATCATCACCGAGTTCAGCGCCACGCCGTCGCCGATGCAATGGTGGATGCGGCAGATGAGTGCACTGCCGCCCTCGTAATGCTCCACCAGTTGGAACTGCCACAGCGGGTGGGCGTGGTCCAGCGGCTGCGAGGCCAGTTCGCCCATGCGCTGCTG
>JAABPT010000287.1 GCA_011391855.1 Burkholderiales bacterium | reverse complement strand
GGCGAAACTGCCCAGGTGCAGCCAGACGCTGGCCGAGCCCGGGCCGCCGTTGTAGAAGAAGGTCACCGGCCGCGCCGCGGGGTCGGTGCCGTCGGCCGTGTAGGCGACGTAAAAGATGCTGGCCTGCGCCGCGCCGGCCAGCGGCTCGCGCGCGATCAGGTGGCCGGCGGTGGCGGTGTAGGCGATCTCGCGGCCGCCCAGTGTCAGCCGATGCTTCGTGACGGCCACGGCTTCCACGGCGCCGGGCAGCGAGGCTTCGGGCTGCGACGAATAGGCGTTGGGGTCGTTCAGGACGCCGGCCGGCTCGGGTGCCGGGCTGTCAGCGTTGCCGCCGCCCCCGCAGGCGGCGAGCAGGCCGATCAGGAGGGAAAGGGCCAGTTGGCGCATGTCGCCGAAGGTTCCATCGCGGGCGGCCGGCATGTCGCGGTTCAGCTGTTCGAGACGCCCGCCGCCACGTGCCCGGCCGGCACGTGCGCGGCGGCGTTCTCGATGTGGCCGGTCTGGTCGTCGAAGAAGAAGTCGGGTTCGAATTCGCGCAGGAAGGCGCCCTTGGGCAGGCCGCCCAGGAACATGGCTTCGTCGACCTCGATCTGCCAGTCCATCAGCGTGCGGATGGCGCGTTCGTGCGCCGGCGCGCTGCGCGCGGTGACGAGCGCGGTGCGGATGCGCATGCGCCGCCCCGGCTCGCGCTGCAGCCGGTGCAGCGCCTCCAGCAGCGGCTTGAACGGCCCCGGCGCCAGCGGCGTGGCGGCGCGCTCGCGTTCGTGGCTCTGGAAGGCGTCCAGGCCCTGCGCCTGGTAGACGCGCTCGGCTTCGTCGGAGAACAGCACCGCGTCGCCGTCGAAGGCGATGCGCACCTCGTCGGGATGGGCCACCGAGGCGTGTGCGCTTTCCGGGTAGACGCGCGCCGCGGGCACGCCTTCGGCCAGCGCCGAGCGCACGTCGGCTTCGTTGGTGCTGAGGAACAGGTTGGCCGCCAGCGGCCGCAGGTAGCGCCACGGCGGCTGGCCGCGCGTGAAGACTCCGCGCTGCATGGACAAGCCGTAATGCTGTGCGGAACGGAAGACGCGCATGCCGGAAACCGGATCGTTGCGCGACAGGATCACCACCTCGACGCGCTGCGCGCTCTCGTTGAAGGCCAGCAGCTTGTTGACCAGCGAGAAGGCCACGCCGGGCCGCGCCGGTTGCTGCACGCGCTGCAGTTGCAGCTGCATGTAGGCGCGGTCGTCGCCGTCCTCGAAGACGCGGTTCTCTTCCTCGAAGTCGAACAGCGCGCGCGAGGAGATGGCAACGACGAGCTGGCCTTCCAGGGTGGCGGGCATGGTGCCGGCATGGTACGCGGGGAAGGCCGCTGGCCTTGTCAGGCGCTGGCCCGCAGGCACAGCTCGAAGCCCAGATCCACCGAAGGCTGTGCCACCGTCTGCCCGCGCATCAACGCCAGCAGCATGCGCGCAGCCTGTTCGCCGATCTCGCGGCGCGGCGTGCGCACGGTGGTCAGTGCGGGCTGCATCTGGTCGCTGCCCGTCAGGTCGTTGAAGCCGGCCACCGCCACCCGCTTGGGCACGGCCACCTTCAGTCGTGTGGCGGCCAGCAGCGCGCCCTGGGCCAGGTCGTCGTTGCAGAAGAACACCGCGTCCACCGCCGGCCGCTGGGCGGTTATCTGCTCGAACATCTGTGCGCCCAGCGCGATGGACGAAGGGGCCGGGTTGAGCCACTCCAGCTTGGCGTCGTACAGGCCGGCCTGCTGCATCTGCTGGCGCCAGCCCTGCAGGCGCTGCAGCGTGCGCGGGTCCAGTTGCGCGGCGCCGAAGGCGATGCGGCGGCGGCCGCTGGCCAGCAGGTGGCGGGTCATGGCGGCGGCGGCTTCGGCCTGCGAAAAGCCGACGCAGTGCACACCCGGGCCGAGGTCGATTTCCATCACGTGCACGCAGGGCACGCCGCTGCGCTGGATGAGCGTGCGCGTGCCCTCGCTGTGGTCGAAACCGGTGACGATGAGCCCGGCCGGGCGGTGCATGAGCTGCTCGCGCAGCAGTTGTTCTTCCTCGTGCCGGTCGTAGTGGGTGATGCCGATCAACACCTGGTGGCCGGCCGGCCGCAGTTCGCGCTGCACCGCTTCGAGCAGGTCCACGAAGAGGGCGTTGCTCAGCATCGGGATCAGCACTGCCACGTGCGTGCTGCGCTGCGAGGCCAGCGCGCGCGCCGCCGGGTCGGGCACGTAGCCCAGGCGCTGCGCGGCTTCCTGCACGCGCGCCACCAGGGCGGGGTCGACGGCACGTTCGCCGCGCAGCGCGCGCGACACGGTGATCGGGCTCACGGCGGCGGCCCGCGCCACGTCGCTGAGCGTGATGCGGCCGGTGGCGCGACGGCTGGATTTGACGGTGGTCATGAAATCAGTGTTTACCCGGATGTTCGGTGGCAGCGATGTGATTAGGATAGCGCTATCCAACGGCGACCTGCAAGTGGCATCAACCCGGCCCGCCTGGCAGCCCATAAGCTGCATCTGGTGAGTCCCACTGAACCCACAAGCTCGACGCCCTCTTCTTGCCTCAACCGGACAGCGCTGTCCAAACTTCATCATGCCCCCTCTGATCGTCATGGGAGTTGCCGGCTGCGGCAAGTCGAGCTTGGCCCGCGCCGTGGCGGACGCGCAGGGCCTGCCGCTGATCGAGGGCGACGACCATCACAGTGACACCAATCGCGCCCGCATGGCCCAGGGCATTGCCCTCACCGACGCCGACCGGCAGGACTGGCTGGCCACCCTGGGCCGGCTGCTGCAGGCGCACCCGCAGGGCGCGGTACTCACCTGCTCGGCGTTGAAGCGCAGCTACCGCGACCAGTTGCGAGCGGCATCACCGGGGCTGCGCTTCGCCTTTCTCGACATCACGCCGGTTGCCGCGGCGCAGCGCGTGGCGGGTCGGTCTTCGCACTTCTTCTCGGCCAGCCTGGTGGACAGCCAGTTCGCCACACTCGAATCCCCGGTGGGTGAACCCGGAGTGCTGCGCCTGGATGCCGAGCTACCCTTGCCGACCCTGCAACAACAAGTGCAGCACTGGCTGCACCAGGAGACGAGGGCATGAGCACCACCACCCGCGACGCGGCACCCCAGCCCGCGTTCCAGCGTTTCGCCTTGGGTGCCATGGCGCTGTGCCTGGCCGTCATGGCCTGCGCCGTGTTCGTCAACGTGGTGTTGCGCTACGGCTTTGGCAGTGGCGTAGCCGCCAGCGAGGAGCTTTCGCGGCTGCTGTTCGTGTGGATGGTCTTCATCGGCGCCACGGCCGCCTATCCCCTGGGCGAGCACCTGGCCTTCACCAGCCTGCTGCTGCCGCTGCGCGACAAGCCGCGTGCGCTGCGCGCCATGAGCCGCCTCATCCATGCGCTGGTGGTGGCGGCGGCGGGCCTGGTGGCCTGGGGTGCCTGGCAGCAG
>JAABPT010000286.1 GCA_011391855.1 Burkholderiales bacterium | reverse complement strand
CGGCTGGCAGCTGACGCTGGACTTGGCGCAAGGCCACAAGACTGGCTACTACCTCGACCAGCGCGACAACCGCGCGCACTTCGCGCGCTGGGTGCGGCAACTCGGTTGCCGCCGCGTGCTGAATGCCTATGGCTACACCGGCGGCTTCACGGTGGCGGCCCTGGCCGGCGGCGCCGAACACGTGACCAGCGTCGATTCTTCGGCGCCGGCGCTGCTACGCGTGCAGGCGCATGTGGCGCTGAACGGCTTCGACCCCGCCGCCAGCGAATGCGTGGACGCCGACGTCAACGCCTTCCTGCGCCAGAGCCTGGAAGCCGGCCACCGCTTCGACGCGATCGTGCTGGACCCACCCAAATTCGCACCCACCGCCGCGCATGCCGAACGTGCGGCGCGCGCCTACAAGGACATCAACCGCCTGGCAATGATGCTGCTGGCGCCGGGCGGGCTGCTGTTCACCTTCAGTTGCAGCGGTGGCATCGGCGCCGAGCTCTTCCACAAGATCGTGGCCGGCGCGGCCATCGACGCCGGCGTGGACGGTGCCATCGTGCAGCGCCTGGAGGCGGCGCCCGACCACCCCACCACGATGCTGTTTCCCGAAGGCGAATACCTCAAGGGCCTGGCGATCCTGAAGACGGCCTGAGAGCGGCCAGGTCCAGCCGCGGGTCGAACTTGGCCCGCTTCACGCTGAAGTAGGCCTTCACGTTGCGCACGTTGGCGTCTTGCGTGAACAGGCGCTGCACCAGCGCGTGGTAGGCCGCCATGCCGGCGCTGTGCACCACGAGCACGAAGTCCGGCCCCGGCGAGACGCGCCAGCACTGCTGCACGGCGGTTTCGGCCACCGCGCGCTGCTCGAAGGCTTGCAGGTGCTCGGCGCCCTGGCGGTCCAGCGTCACTTCCACCACGGCGGTGAGGCCTTCGCCGACGCGGTGGGGGTCAAGCAAGGCCACGCGGCGTTCGATAACCCCTTCATCCACCAGTCGCCGCACGCGGCGCAGCGCGGTGGCTGGCGAGGTGTGGGCGCGCGCGGCCAGTTCCAGGTTGGACAGCGAAGCGTCTTCCTGCAGGATTTCCAGCAGGCGCAGGTCGGTGGCGTCCATGGGCATGACGAAATAATAGGCCGAAAAATATCTTCTGAATGAGTGAAAGCACCGCGTCACACCTGTTTCGGTGATTTCGTGCGAAATTGAGCCACTTCAAGAAGAAACATTTCATACCGCTTGGCCTAGGATCGGCCTTCTCCCCCGTTCAAGGAAGCTCCCCATGTGTGGCATCGTCGGCGCCGTCAGTCAGCGCAATATCGTTCCCATCCTCGTCGAGGGCCTGAAGCGGTTGGAATACCGCGGCTACGACAGCTGCGGCGTGGCCGTGCACCAGGGCGGCGAGCTGCGCCGCGCGCGCAGCACCAGCCGCGTGGCCGAGCTGGAAGCCAACGTACAGGCCGAAGGCATCGCCTCCGGTACCGGCATTGCGCACACGCGCTGGGCCACGCACGGCGTGCCGGCGGTGCACAACGCGCACCCGCACTTCAGCGCCGGGCCCGGCGTGGACGCCATGAACACCGGCTTCGGCGCGCTGGACGAAGCCGACGCCGCAGCACCCACGGCGCGCATCGGCCTGGTGCACAACGGCATCATCGAGAACCACGACGAATTGCGCGCCGAACTGCAGCGCCGCGGCTACGTCTTTGCCAGCCAGACCGACACCGAGGTCATCGCGCACCTGGTGCACAGCCTGTACGAAGGCGACCTGCTCGAGGCCGTGCAACGCGCGCTGCCACGCCTGCGCGGCGCCTACGCCATTGCCGTGTTCTGCCGCGACGAACCGCACCGCGTGGTGGGCGCGCGCCAGGGCTCGCCGCTGGTGCTGGGCGTGGGCACCGCCGGCTCGGGCGAACATTTCCTGGCCAGCGACGCCATGGCGCTGGCCGGCGTGACCGACCAGATCGTCTACCTGGAGGAAGGCGACGTGGTCGACCTGCAACTGGGCAAGGCCTGGATCACCGCCGCCGAGGCGCCGGGCCCGAACGCCCGCTACCGGCCCGTGCAGCGCCCGGTGCGCACCGTGCACGCGCACAGCGGCGCGGCCGAACTGGGCCCGTACCGCCACTACATGCAGAAGGAAATCTTCGAGCAGCCACGTGCGCTGGCCGACACGCTGGAGGGCGTGGAAGTCATCAGCCCCGACCTCTTCGGCGCCCGCGCCTACAAGATCTTCCAGCAGGTGGACCGCGTGCTCATCCTGGCCTGCGGCACCAGCTATTACAGCGGCAGCGTGGCGCGCTACTGGCTGGAGTCATTAGCCGGCATTCCCACCACGGTGGAAGTGGCCAGCGAATACCGCTATCGCGACAGCGTTCCCGACCCGCGCACGCTGGTCGTCACCATCAGCCAGAGCGGCGAGACGGCCGACACGCTGGCGGCGCTGAAGCACGCGCGCAGCCTAGGCATGCCGCACACGCTGACCATCTGCAACGTGGCCACCAGCGCCATGGTGCGCGAATGCGAGCTGGCCTACATCACGCGCGCCGGGGTGGAAATCGGTGTGGCCAGCACCAAGGCCTTCACCACGCAGCTGGCCGGCCTGTACCTGCTGACGCTGGCGCTGGCACAGGTGCGCGGGCGGCTGAGCGAAGAGCAGGAAGCGGCCGAGCTGAAGGCGCTGCGCCACCTGCCGGTGGCGCTGCAGGCGGTGCTGGCGCTGGAGCCGCAGATCATTGCCTGGAGCGAGGACTTCGCGCGCAAGGAGAACGCGCTCTTCCTGGGCCGCGGCCTGCACTACCCGATTGCGCTGGAAGGCGCGCTGAAACTCAAGGAGATCAGCTACATCCACGCCGAGGCCTACCCCGCGGGCGAGCTCAAGCACGGTCCGCTGGCGCTGGTGACCCACGAAATGCCGGTGGTGACGGTGGCACCCAACGACGCGCTGCTGGAGAAGCTGAAGAGCAACCTGCAGGAAGTGCGCGCCCGCGGCGGCCAGCTCTACGTGTTTGCCGACGCCGAAACGCAGATCGAAAACGAGAGCGGCGTGCACGTCATCCGCATGCCCGAACACTATGGGCGCTTGAGCCCGATCCTGCACGTGGTGCCGCTGCAGTTGCTGGCGTATCACACCGCCTGCGCTCGGGGGACGGATGTGGATAAGCCGAGAAACCTGGCGAAGTCGGTCACGGTTGAATAGACCGGCGCCGAGGTCACGACGGACGCTGTCCGTCTCGCCTTGACTCGGGGCGACGGCAGTCTGCGGGGAAGTCTGCCGGGGCCCGCGGTCGGATATGCTGCTTGCCGGCCTGCCCCGCGTGGGCGGCGCCACGCCCGGCCACGCACTCGCCAAAACTCGCAAAAGGAACGCATCATGGGTCTCGTTCAGGCAGCGGTTGGAGCTATCGGCGGAACGCTGGCCGACCAGTGGAAGGACTTCTACACCGTG
>JAABPT010000284.1 GCA_011391855.1 Burkholderiales bacterium | reverse complement strand
TACCAACGCCACGAGGACCTGCTGGCCGTGGCCGACCTGCTGGTGCTGGACAGCGCCAACCCGCGCGCCTTTGCCGGCGTGCTGCGGCGGCTGCGCACCGAACTTTCCAAGCTGCCGGGCGACGAAGCGACCCGCCAGCTGCTGCTCGCCATGCTGCCGGCCGAAGGGGCCGGCCTCACGCTGGAGGCGCTGCGGGGTGCCGACGACGGCGCCATCGCCGCGCAGTTGCAGGTGCTTTCGGCGCGGTTGGCCGAAACGGCGGCGGCGATGGCCGAACGGGTGGGCGAGCGCTATTTCACCCTGGCGCATGGCTTGGACCAGCGGCTGTGACCATGCTGCTCGAGATCGTCCACGAAACGCGCTACGACTACGCCGCGCCGGTGTCGCTGGCGCACCATCTGGCGCACCTGCAGCCCATGGAAGACGCCCACCAGCAACTGCTGGCCTTCGACCTGGACGTCGAGCCCGCTCCCGCACAGCGCCGCGACAGCCGCGACGCGATGGGCAACGCGCAGCGCCACTTCAGCCTGGTGCTGCCGCACGACCGCCTGCGCGTGCGCGCCGGCAGCCGGGTGCGCGTGCAGCCCCGTTTTGGCGACCTGCAACCAGCGCAGTCGCCGGCCTGGGACGTGGTGGCCGAGCGTTTGCGCTACGTGGCGCGGGCACCGTTCCGGCCCGAGGTGGAATTCGCCATGCCCTCACCCTACGTGCCGCGGTTGGAGGCCTTGCGCGACTTGGCCGCGCCCAGCCTGCCGCCGGGGCGGCCGCTGGCGGAGGCGGCGCTGGAACTGATGCACCGCATCCACGCCGACTTTGCCTACGACAGCGAGAGCACCGAGATCGACACCCCGCTGGCCCAGGTGCTGGAGCACCGGCGCGGCGTGTGCCAGGACTTCGCCCACCTGATGACGGGCGCACTGCGCATGTGGGGCCTGCCGGCGCGTTATGTCAGCGGCTACCTGCTCACGCACGCGCCCGAGGGCGGTGCCGCCATGCTCGGGGCCGATGCCTCGCACGCCTGGGTGCAGGTGTGGTGCCCGGGCACGCCTGGTGTGCCGGCCGAGGGCCTGGGTGCCGGCTGGCTGGACCTGGACCCGACCAACGACGTCGTCCCCGGCAGCGGCCACGTGCGCCTGGCCGTGGGGCGAGACTACGCCGACGTGACGCCGCTGCGCGGCGTCATCCGCGGTGGCGGGGGCAGCCACACCCTGAGCGTGGCGGTGCGCACGCGGGTGGCCAAAGCCGCAGCCGAAGCGGCAGCCGAAGCGGCAGCCGAAGCGGGCCCGCGAGTTGCTAGTGTGAATCCACAGGAAAGCTGAATCATCATGAAGGCGCCCTTCGACGAGATGCACACCCCCGCCAGGGAGGTGCGCAACCATTACCGTGTCTACGACCGCTGGCTCGAACGCCAGCCGCCCGAAACCATGCGCTCGCGCCGCGACGAGGCGGAAATGATCTTTCGCCGCGTCGGCATCACCTTCGCTGTCTACGGCGCCAAGGACGAGGACGCGAATTCGGACAATGGGGGCACCGAACGGCTGATCCCCTTCGACCTCATCCCGCGCGTCATTCCCGGCCACGAATGGGAGACGCTGGAAGCCGGGCTGCGCCAGCGCGTGACGACGCTCAACCGCTTCATCCACGACGTCTACCACGGCCAGGAAATCCTCAAGGCCGGCATCGTGCCCGCCGACCAGGTGCTGAAGAACAGCCAGTTCCGGCCCGAGATGATGGGCGTGGCGGTGCCGGGCAACGTCTATTCGCACGTGGCCGGCATCGACATCGTGCGCGCCGGCAATGCCGACGGTTCGGGCAGCTACTACGTGCTGGAAGACAACCTGCGCGTGCCCAGCGGCGTGAGCTACATGCTGGAAAACCGCAAGATGATGATGCGGCTGTTCCCCGAACTGTTCAGCATGCACCGCGTGGCGCCGGTGGCCCATTACCCCGATCTGCTGCTGGAAACCCTGCGTGCGGTGGCGCCGGCCGGCGTCAACGAGCCCACGGTGGTGGTGCTCACACCCGGCATGTACAACAGCGCCTATTTCGAGCACGCCTTTCTGGCGCAGCAGATGGGGGTGGAACTGGTCGAGGGCCAGGACCTGGTCGTCAAGGACGGCTTCGTCTTCATGCGCACGACGCAAGGCCCCAAGCGCGTGGACGTGATCTACCGCCGCGTGGACGACGACTTCCTCGACCCCAAGGCCTTCCGGGCCGACAGCACGCTGGGCTGCGAAGGGCTGCTCGACGTCTACCGCGCCGGCAACGTGACGCTGAGCAACGCCATCGGCACCGGCATCGCCGACGACAAGAGCATCTATCCCTTCGTGCCGAAGATGGTGGAGTTCTACCTGGGGGAAAAACCCATCCTGCACAACGTGCCCACCTACCTGTGCCGCGATGCCGACGACCTGGGCTACGTGCTGGCGAACATGAAGGACCTGGTGGTCAAGGAAGTGCACGGCGCCGGCGGCTACGGCATGCTCGTCGGCCCGGCCGCCACGCAAGCCGAGATCGACGAATTTCGTGCCGTCGTGCGGGGCAACCCGGGCAACTACATCGCGCAGCCGACGCTCAGCCTTTCCACCTGCCCCACCTTCGTGGACAGCGGCATCGCGCCGCGCCACATCGACCTGCGGCCCTTCGTGCTGTCGGGCAAGGAGGTGCAGATGGTGCCCGGCGGCCTGACGCGCGTGGCACTGAAAGAGGGCTCGCTGGTGGTCAATTCGTCGCAGGGCGGCGGCACGAAAGACACCTGGGTGCTTGAGGACTGAAGGGAGAACGAACATGCTTTCTCGGACCGCCGACCATTTATTCTGGATGGCCCGCTACATGGAGCGGGCCGAAAACACCGCCCGCATGCTGGACGTGAACTACCAGACCAGCCTGCTGCCGCAGTCGGCCGATATGTCCGAGCAGGGCTGGCGCGGCCTGCTGTCGATCAGCGAACTCACCGACAGCTATACGAAGAAGCACAAGGACGTCAACGCCACCCACGTCATGGAATTCATGGTGCTCGACGAGGAAAACCCGTCCAGCATCGTGGCCTGCCTTCGTGCCGCGCGCGAAAACGCGCGCGCCGTGCGCGGCGCACTCACCACCGAAGTCTGGGAGACGCAGAACCAGACCTGGCTCGAATTCAACCGCCTGCTGCGCGAAGGCGCCTTCGAACGCGACCCCGGCACCTTCTTCGAGTGGGTCAAGTTCCGCTCGCACCTGTCGCGGGGCGTCACCGTGGGCACCATGCTGCAGGACGAGGCGCTGCATTTCCTGCGCATCGGCACTTTCCTGGAGCGGGCGGACAACACGGCACGGCTGCTCGACGTGAAGTTCCACGCCCTGGCCGGCGAATATTTCGGCGCCGGCCACGTGAAGGAAAGCCAGGAAGTGGACTTCTACCACTGGAGCGCCATCCTGCGTTCCGTGTCCGGCTTCGAGGTCTACCGC
>JAABPT010000283.1 GCA_011391855.1 Burkholderiales bacterium | reverse complement strand
CCCGGCACCAACAAGTTCGACGGCGTGTTCGGCATCTGGTACGGCAAGGGTCCGGGCGTGGACCGGTGCTCGGACGTGTTCAAACACGCCAACATGGCCGGCACCACGCCCTGGGGCGGCGTGATTGCCGTGGCGGGGGACGACCATATCTCCAAGAGCTCCACCGCCGCGCACCAGAGCGACCACATCTTCAAGGCCTGCGGCACGCCGGTGTTCTTCCCGGCTTCGGTCCAGGAGATTCTCGACCTGGGCATCCATGCGTTTGCCATGAGCCGCTTTTCCGGCATCTGGTCGGGCATGAAGACGATCCAGGAGATCGTCGAGTCCAGCGCCACGGCCATGATCGACCCGGAGCGGGTGCAGATCCACATTCCGACGGATTTCCAGATGCCGCCCGGGGGCCTGCACATCCGCTGGCCCGACCACGCGCTGGACCAGGAAGCGCGCCTGTTTCATTACAAGTGGTACGCCGCGCTGGCTTACATCCGCGCCAACCGTCTCAACTACAACGTGATCGAGGGCCCGAACGACCGCTTCGGCCTGATCGCCAGCGGCAAGGCCTACAACGACACGCGCCAGGCGTTGCTGGACCTGGGGCTGGACGACGACACCTGCCGGCAGTTGGGCATCCGCCTGCACAAGGTGGGCGTGGTCTGGCCGCTGGAGGCGCAGCTGACCCGCGAGTTCGCCACCGGCCTGCAGGAAATCCTGGTGGTCGAGGAAAAACGTCAGGTCATCGAATACCAGCTCAAGGAGGAGCTGTACAACTGGCGTGCCGACGTGCGCCCCAACATCCTGGGCAAGTTCAACGACATGGGCGAAGGCCACCCTGGCGGCGAATGGTCGATGGCCAACCCCACGGCCAACACCCTGCTGCGCGCCAATGCCGATCTGTCGCCGGCGCTGATCGCCTCGGCCATCGCCCAGCGGCTGAAAGCGATCGGTGTGCCCGGCGACATTGAAGCGCGGATGGACGCGCGCCTGGCCGTGATGCAGGCCAAGGAGGGTGCGATGCAGGTGCTGGAAGTGCATGGCGACCGCCAGCCCTGGTTCTGCTCGGGCTGTCCGCACAACACCTCGACCAGGGTGCCCGAGGGTTCACGCGCCATGGCCGGCATCGGCTGCCATTTCATGAGCATCTGGATGGACCGCGCCACCGTCGGCTTCACCCAGATGGGCGGCGAAGGCGTGCCCTGGGTGGGCCAGCAGCCGTTCAGCACGGACGCCCACATGTTCGCCAACCTGGGCGACGGCACCTACTTCCACAGTGGCATCCTGGCGATCCGCCAGAGCATCGCGGCGGGGGTGAAGATCACCTACAAGATTCTCTACAACGACGCGGTCGCCATGACCGGCGGCCAGCAGGTCGGCGAGCGGCCCGAGGGGCATTCGGTGATCCAGATCGCGCAAAGCATGTGCGCCGAGGGGGCGGTGAAGATCATCATCGTCACCGACGAACCCGAGAAATACGCCGGAGTGAAAAGTCTGCCCGAAGGCATCGCCATCCAGCACCGCGATACGCTGGACGCGGTGCAGCGCGAATTCCGGGGGATCTTGGGCACCACGGTCATCATCTACGACCAGACCTGCGCGACCGAAAAGCGCCGGCGGCGCAAGCGCGGCACGCTGGTCGACCCGGCCAAGCGCGTGGTGATCAACGAACTGGTGTGCGAAGGCTGCGGCGATTGCGGCGTGCAGTCCAACTGCCTGAGCGTGGAGCCGCTGGAAACCGAGTTCGGCCGCAAGCGCCAGATCAACCAGAGCACCTGCAACAAGGACTATTCCTGCGTCAAGGGTTTCTGCCCCAGCTTCGTCACCGTGGAAGGCGGCCAGCTCAAGAAAAAGGGCAAGGGCAAGGGCGCGTCCCCGTTCGAACTGGGCGCGCTGCCCGAGCCGGTGCTGCCGGTGTTGACGCAGGCCTGGGGCATCGTGGTGGCGGGCGTGGGCGGCACGGGGGTCATCACCATCGGCCAGCTGCTGGGTGTGGCCGCGCATCTGGAAGGCAAGGGCATCGTGACCCAGGATGCGGGTGGCCTGGCGCAAAAGGGCGGCGCGACCTGGAGCCATGTGCTGATCGGCGCGACGCAGGACGACATCCGCACCACGCGCGTGAGCATGGCAGCGGCCGACCTGATCATCGGCTGCGACCCGATCGTGACCGCCGGCAAGGAAACCGTGCTGCGCATGCGCGAGGGCCGCACCCACGTCGCGCTCAACGCCCAAGGCACGCCCACCGCCGCGTTCGTGAAGAACGCCAACTGGCAGAACCCGTCGGACCAGTGCGTGGCGGACATCACCCACGCCGTGGGCGAGGCCGGCGTGGGGCTCTTCAATGCCGACGCGGTCGCCGGCAAGCTCATGGGCGACACCATTTTTGTGAACCCGATGATCCTGGGCTATGCCTGGCAAAAGGGCTGGATTCCGCTGGGGCGCGAGTCGCTGCTGCGGGCCATCGAACTCAACGCCGTGGCGGTGGAAAACAACAAGACCGCCTTCGAATGGGGCCGCCAGGCCGCGCACGACCGCGCGCGGGTCGAGGCGCTGCTGTCACCGGGGCAGATCGTCGAATTCAAGAAGCGCGAAACGGTGGAAAGCCTGGTGTCCCGCCGGGTTGAATTCCTCACGGCCTACCAGGACGCCGCCTATGCGGCGCAGTACCAGGCGTTTGTCGAGAAGGTCCGGGCCGCCGAAACGCCGTTGGGCAAGACCACGCTGACGGAGAGCGTGGCGCGCTACCTGTTCAAGCTGATGGCCTACAAGGACGAGTACGAGGTGGCGCGCCTGCACACCGACCCCGTGTTCCTGGACAAGATCAACGGCATGTTCGAAGGCGACTTCAAGCTGAACTACCACATGGCGCCGCCGCTGATTGCGAAGAAGAACCTCAAGGGCGAACTGATCAAGCAGCCTTTCGGCCCGGCCATGATGACGGTGTTCAAGCTGCTGGCAAGGCTCAAGGGGCTGCGCGGCGGCGCGTTGGACATCTTCGGGCGGACAAAGGAGCGCAAGACCGAGCGTGCGCTGATCGGCGAGTACCGGGCCAGCATCGAGGAAGTGCTGAGGTCACTGAGCCCGACCAATCACGCCATGGCGGTGGAAATTGCCCGCATTCCAGAACAGATCAAGGGCTTTGGCCATGTGAAGGAGCGCCACCTGAAGGCGGCGCGCCTGAACTGGAGCGCCTTGATGGCGACGTACCGCGATCCGCAGGTGGCGCGTCAGGCGGCCTGAAACGCTATGGAAGCCATTTTCATGGTGAAAATGGGGA
Organism: Burkholderiales bacterium; assembly: GCA_011391855.1. Lineage (GTDB taxonomy): Bacteria > Pseudomonadota > Gammaproteobacteria > Burkholderiales > Burkholderiaceae_C > Rubrivivax. The sequence goes on along the minus strand of JAABPT010000283.1, from coordinate 181 downwards.
TTGCTAAATAGGTATTGATACATCCGGATCCCAGATTCGCTTGCAGACTGCGAAACCGGTTTGGGCTGTCAGAGTGCAGCCGAAGCGGCGCTGGAATACGAACAACAACGAGTCTCGCAGATTGGCCGCGCTCTTCGAATAGTTGTGCGTCCTTCGCTTCAATCTTGCCAGGTAGCACCGG
>JAABPT010000282.1 GCA_011391855.1 Burkholderiales bacterium | reverse complement strand
CATTCGAATCCGGCAGCAGGTGCTGCGGGACGTCTCGAACATCGACACCTCGACCACTCTCGCGGGGGAAAGGTGTGCGCTGCCGCTGGCGCTGGCGCCGGTGGGCATGGCCGGCATGTTTGCGCGCCGTGGTGAAGTGCAAGGTGCGCGAGCCGCTGAGGCAACCGGGATCCCGTTCACGCTGTCCACCGTGGGGATTTGCCCGATGGAGGAGGTTGCCGCAGCGACCGGTCGGTCGTTCTGGTTCCAGCTCTACATGATGCGCGACCGCGACGCCATGGCCACCATGATCGAACGCGTGCGCGCGGCCAAGTGCAGCGCGCTCGTGCTGACGCTGGACCTGCAGGTCATCGGCCAGCGGCACAAGGACCTGAAGAACGGCCTCACCGCGCCGCCGCGGCCCACGCTGCGCAATATCGTCAACCTGATGACCAAGCCGCGCTGGTGCCTGGGCATGGCCGGCACCCGGCGCCACACCTTCCGCAACCTGGTCGGCCACGTCAAGGGCGTCAGCGACATGAGCTCGCTCGCGGCCTGGACCAACGAACAGTTCGACCCGCGGCTGTCCTGGGCCGACGTGGCCTGGGTCAAGGAACGCTGGGGTGGCAAATTCATCCTGAAGGGCATCATGGATGTGGAAGACGCGAAGCTGGCGGTGGCCAGCGGCGCCGACGCCATCGTCGTGAGCAACCACGGCGGGCGCCAGCTCGACGGCGCGCCCAGCAGCATCGAAGCGCTGCCAGCCATCGTCGAAGCGGTGGGCGACCAGATCGAGGTCTGGATGGACGGCGGCATCCGCAGCGGCCAGAACGTGCTCAAGGCCTGGGCCCTGGGGGCGCGCGGCACGATGATCGGCCGCGCCATGGTCTACGGCCTGGGCGCCATGGGCGAGGCCGGCGTGACCAAGGCGCTGCAGATCATCCACAAGGAACTCGACATCACGATGGCCTTCTGCGGCCACACCGACATCCGCAACGTGGGGCGTGACATCCTGCTGCCGGGCACCTTCCCGACGGTCTGAAACGGCGGCGGCTTCAGCGGCGCCTGTCCACCGCCCGCGCGATGCCACGCAGGATTTGCACTTCCTCCTGCGTGAGCTGCGCGCGGTTGAGCAGCTGCCGCAGCCGCGGCATCAGCTTCTTCGGTGCCGCGGGGTCGAGGAAGTCGATCGCCACCAGCGTCTTCTGCCAGTGCGCCAGCAGGCCGTCGATGGCAACGGCATCGGCCAGCCTCACATCGGGCGTGCGCGGTGCAACCGCAAAGCCGCCCAGCGCCTGGCGCCAGTCGTAGGCCACGAGCTGCACCGCCTGCGCCAGGTTCAGCGAGCCGTAGGCGGGGTCGGTAGGCACCGACAGACAGGCGTGGCAGCGGTAGACGTCGTCGTTGGACAGCCCCGTGCGCTCGGGGCCGAAAACGAAGGCCACGCGGTGCGCCGGCTCGGCCGCGGCGAGGGTGGCGAAATGCTCGCGCGGCGCGAAGGTCGGCGGGCCGAAGTCGCGCGGCGTCATCGCGGTGGCGCAGGCCCAGGTGATGCCGCCCAGCGCCTCGCCCAGGGTCGGCACCACGCGCGCGCCGGCCAGCACGTCGGCCGCACCGCTGGCGCGCGACACGGTTTCGGGCTGCTGCAGCACGTCGGCAAAGCGTGGCGCCACCAGCACCAGGTCGCCGAACCCCATCACCTTCATCGCCCGCGCCGCAGCGCCCACGTTGCCGGCATGGCTGGGCTGCACGAGCACGAAGCGGGTGGCATTACCGGACGTGACGACGCCAGAGTCAGGGGTGCGGTCGGGCATCACCATAAAATGCGGGTTTTCCGCAGTCATTGTCGCTGCGGCGCTCTTTACCTCCTTCAACGCCCCACCCCAAACGCAGGCCGCCCCATGTCGCAAGCGCTCCACCCCATGCTCAATACCGCCATCAAGGCGGCACGCGCGGCCGGCTCCATCATCAACCGCGCCGCGCTCGACCTGGAGGTGCTGAAGATCGGCACCAAGGGGCCCAACGACTATGTCTCGGAGGTGGACCGCGCGGCCGAGAACGCCATCATCGAGATCCTGCTCGAGGCCTACCCCGGCCACGCCATCCTGGCCGAGGAATCGGGCCGTGAGCACGGCGCGAAGCACAGCGAATACACCTGGATCATCGACCCGCTGGACGGCACCACCAACTTCCTGCACGGCTTTCCGGTGTACGCGGTGTCCATCGGCCTGGCCTTCCGCGGCAAGGTGGAACAGGGCGTGGTCTACGACCCCACGCGCAACGATCTCTTCTTCGCCAGCAAAGGCCGCGGCGCCTTCCTCAACGACCGCCGGCTGCGCGTTTCCAAGCGCACGCGCATCACCGACGCGCTCATCGGCACCGGCTTTCCGTTCCGCAAGGGCGACAACTTCAAGCGCTACGTGAAGATGTTCGAAGAAGTGATGCAGCATTGCGCCGGCCTGCGCCGCCCGGGTGCCGCGGCGCTGGACCTGTGCTACGTGGCCGCGGGCTACTACGACGGCTTCTTCGAGACCGGTCTCAACCCCTGGGACGTGGCCGCCGGGTCGCTCATCATCACCGAGGCCGGCGGGCTGATCGGCAATTTCACAGGCGAGGCCGACTACCTGTACCAGCGCGAGGTGGTGGCCGGCAACCCCAAGGTCTACGGGCAGCTGGTGCAGATCCTGGCGCCGTATACGCGCGTCATCGAAGCTCCCCACGCCGCCCCAGCAACGACCACGGCGCCCACGACCGCCGCGCCGGAAGCCGACGCCACGCAGGCTTTCGTGGCCGCCGCCGCGATGGACGCGCAGGCCGAGCCGGCCGCCCCGGCCCGCAAGGCCGCGTCGCGCATCCGCAAGACGCCCGCGGCCGACGACGCGCCGCTGTAAGGTCCGCACACGCTGGGGCACGGGCCCACGGTTCGGGCCCGGCCCCCGGCCACCCTTTGCCAAAGGACGACGCGTGAAATTCAAGATGGCCGAGAACTCGCTGTTCGCGGTGCTGCTGCGATCACCGTGGTGGATCAGCCTGGCCATCGCGGCCGTGCTGGCGCTGCTGGCGGGGGCCCTGCTGCCGGCGCAGTACCGCCTGGTGGGTGCGGTGTCGGCGCTGCCCTTCGTCGTCATCGGCGCCATGGCGGCGCGCCGGCAATGGCGGCTGCCCAGCACGGCCCAGGTGGCGCAGACGCTGCAGGCGGTGGGCCAGATGGCGTGGCCCGAATTTGCCCAGCGGCTCGAAGAGGCGTTCCTGCGCCAGGGGTACGTGGTGCAGCGTGGCAGCACTGCGGCGGTCGACTTCGAACTGCAGCGTCAGGGGCGGCGCACGCTGGTGTGCGCGAAGCGCTGGAAGTCGGCGCGCATCGGGCTGGAGGCGCTGCGCGCGCTGCAGGCCGCGCGCGAGGCGGCGGACGCGTCCGACGCCTTGTACATCGGCCTGGGCGAACTTACCGACAACGCCCGGCCGTATGCGGCCGAGCACGGC
>JAABPT010000281.1 GCA_011391855.1 Burkholderiales bacterium | reverse complement strand
CGAGGGCGACGAACAAGCCCTTGAAGGTCTGCCAGGCGTCGAAGCGGGGTTCCTCGGCCGTCATCGAGGCGAGCTGCGCCGCTTCCGGATCGACCAACAGCACACCGCGGTGCACTGGCCAGGCCAGCACCGCCCACAGCGCCAGCAGTCCCAGCACCACGGGCAGCAGCGCGTCGCGGGCGTAGCCGCCGAAGGACAGCTTCAGCACTTCGCCGATGAGCATGTTCTGCGGGTTGCCGATCAAGGTGGCAGCCGAGCCGATATTGCTGGCACAGGCCAGTGCCAGCAGGTAGGGCACGGGGTCCAGGCGCCGGCGCAGGCAGGCCTCGGCCAGCACCGGGGCCACCGCCAGGCAGACGATGTCGTTGGAGAAGACGGCCGACAGCGTGCCGGCGACGAAGATCACCACCGCCAGCAGCCCGCCGGGCCCCACGCGCAGGGCGGCGATGCGCCGCGTGACGGCGCTGTAGAAGCCGCCCAGCCGCATCTGCGCCGAGATGACCATGAACGAGAACAGCAGCAGCATGGTCGGCAGGTGCACGGCGCGCGCCGCTTCCTCGGGCGTCAGCTCGCGCAGGCCGATGATGGCAATGGCGCCCAGCAGCGCCACGCCGGTGCGGTCGAGCATCAGGCGCGGCAGGCCGCCGAGCATCATGCCGGTGTAGACCAGCGTGAAGATCGCCAGCACCAGCCAGGCGTCGGTGTCCAGACCGAAGGGCATCACGGCGCGGCTTCCTCATCGGATGCTGCGGCGGCGCCGAGCAACGCGTGCAGGCCCGCTTCGTCGAGCACGGTGATACCGAGTTCTCGCGCCTTGTCGAGCTTGCTGCCCGCTTCCGTACCGGCCACCACATAGTCGGTCTTCTTCGACACCGAACCGGCCACCTTGCCGCCCGCGGCCTCGATCAGCGCCTTGGCTTCGTCGCGGCTGAGCGCGGGCAGCGTGCCGGTGAGCACCAGTGTCCTGCCGGACAGCGGTTTGGGGCGCGTGTCGGCTTCACCTTCATGCTCGGGCCAGTGGATGCCGGCGGCGCGCAACTGCTCCACCACCTCGCGGTTGTGCGCCTGGTCGAAGAAGCTGCGGATGCTCTGCGCCACCACGGGGCCCACGTCGTTCACTTCCAGCAGCTGCTCCACGCTGGCGTCCATGACGCGGTCGATGCTGCCGAAGTGCCGCGCCAGGTCCTTGGCGGTGGCTTCGCCCACATGCCGGATGCCCAGGCCGTAGAGAAAACGTGCCAGCGTCGTGTGCTTGCTCTTCTGCAGTGCGGCCACCAGGTTGGCCGCGCTCTTGTCGGCCATGCGCTCCAGCGCCGAGACCTTGGCGATGCCCAGCGTATAGAGCTCGGGCAGCGTGCGGATCAGGCCGCCGTCGACGAGCTGGTCCACCAGCTTGTCGCCCAGACCCTCGATGTCCACCGCGCGGCGGCCGGCAAAGTGCAGCAGCGCCTGCTTGCGCTGCGCGGCGCAGAACAGGCCGCCGGTGCAGCGGTGGTCGATGCCGCCCCGTTCGCGCAGCACGGCGCTGCCGCACACCGGGCACGCGCGCGGCATGCGGAAATTGGGTACGTAGGCCGGGCGAATTGCCGGCACACGCGCCACCACCTCGGGAATCACGTCTCCGGCGCGGCGCACGATCACCGTGTCGCCCACGCGCACACCCTTGCGGCGCAGCTCGAACAGGTTGTGCAGCGTGGCATTGCTCACCGTGGTGCCGCCCACGAATACGGGCTCCAGCTTGGCCACGGGCGTGAGCTTGCCGGTGCGGCCCACCTGGATCTCGATGCCGTTCAACCGCGTCGTCTGCTCCTGCGCCGGGTATTTGTGCGCCACCGCCCAGCGCGGCTCGCGCGTCACGAAACCCAGACGCTCCTGCAGTTCCAGCGCATTGACCTTGTAGACGACGCCGTCGATGTCGAACGGCAGCGCATCGCGCTTCGCACCCATCTCGGCGTGGAAGGCCACCAGCCCGGCCGCGCCCTGCACCACCGCGCGGTCGGCGCACACCGGCACGCCGAACGCGGACAGCGCGTCCAGCGTGGCGCTGTGCGTCGGCGGTCGGTCCCAGCCCTGCACTTCGCCCAGGCCGTAAGCGAAGAAGGACAAGGGCCGCTGCGCCGCGATGGCCGGGTCGAGCTGGCGCACGGCGCCGGCGGCGGCATTGCGCGGATTGACGAAGGTCTTCTCGCCCTTCTCGCGCTGGCGCTCGTTCATGCGCTCGAAATCGTCGCGGCGCAGGTAGACCTCGCCGCGCACTTCCAGCACGGCCGGCGGCCGGTCAACGCCAGGCCCAGCGCCCTCGCCTGCCGTGGCTTGCGCACGCGCAAACAGGCGCAGCGGCACCTGGCCGATGGTGCGGATGTTCTGCGTCACGTCTTCGCCGGTCTCGCCGTCGCCGCGGGTGGCGGCCTGCACCAGCACGCCGTGTTCGTAGCGCAGATTGACAGCGAGGCCGTCGAATTTCAGCTCGGCGGCGTACTCCACCGGTGGCGCATCGGCCGCCAGCGCCAGTTCACGCCGCACGCGCGCGTCGAAGGCCTCGGCACCCGCTGCGCTGATGTCGGTTTCGGTGCGGATGCTCAGCATGGGCACCGCATGGCGTACAGGCATGAAGCCGGCCAGCACCTGACCCAGCACGCGCTGCGTGGGCGAGTCCGGCGTCAGCAGCGCCGGGTGTGCCGCCTCCAGCGCCTGCAATTCCTGGAACAGCCGGTCGTATTCGGCGTCGGGAATCTCCGGCGCGTCGAGCACGTAGTAGCGGTGCGCGTGCTGCTGCAGCAGCGCGCGCAACTCGGCGGCGCGGCGGGCGGCGTCGTTGGACGACATGGCGGCGCCGTTCAGCTGAACAGCCGCCGCGCCGCCGCGCTGCCGGCGGCCAGGTCCAGCGCTTCCAGTTGCCGGTACAGCTGCTGCAATTCATTGCCGATGGCGGCGTAGGCATGCAGCGTGATGGCCTGGTCCTGGTCGTCGATGGCCGTGGCGTCCAGGTCGTCGGCCAGCGTGGTCGCAGCGCGGTGGAAGGCCGGGAAGGGTTCACCGCTTTCCGGCGTCTGCGGCACGTCGAGCACGAGCACGCATTCGCGCACGGCGGCGGCCTGCGGCTCTTCGGCCAGTGCGGCCTGCGAGTCCACCGAGAGCACCAGCATCGGCGGCTCGCCCTCATCGGCCGCCGGCAGCACCAGGCGGCCCGGCACCGCACCGGTGACGAAGCCTAGCCGCGCTGCCACCTGCTGCACATAGCCCACCGACCAGGCCACGCCGTTGGAGCGCAGCGTGACGGTGAGCTGCGCGTCCAGCGGGCCGGCCAGGCCGTCGAGTTCACGTGCCCGCGCCACCACCTCCAGCATGTCGGGCACGTCGGGGCTGGCCCCCACGGCTTCGGCGAAAACCTCGACCTTCTGCACGAACTCCGAATATTCGATCTCGTTGAGCGCGCCGCTGCGGCTGGCCAGTTGCACGCCG
>JAABPT010000280.1 GCA_011391855.1 Burkholderiales bacterium | reverse complement strand
GCCAGCAACGAGACATTGCTGGCGCTGGGCAGTGCCGCCGCCAGCGTGAGCACCGTCACCTGGAAGGCCGACAGCGGCGCGCCCAGTGCCAGCGCCGAAGCCGCCAGTGCGAACACCAGCAGCGGGTGCACGAAGAGCTTGATCAGCGCCACCGGCAGGAAGTCCTGCACGGGGGTGCGCGTGTGCGCATGCTGGCCGGCGCGCCAGAGCACGGCGCCGATGGTGAACAGCGCCACCGGCGAAGCCGCGTCGGCGAGCATGCGCACGATCACGTCCGCCGGGCCGGAAAGCTTCACCTCGGCCACCGAGAAGACCGCACCGAGCGCAATCGACCACGGCAGCGGGTTCGACAGCGCCCCGCGCAGCGCACGAAACGCCGCCACGCGCGCGCCGTGCTCGACCGCGCCGTGCGCCTGCGCCAGCGCGATGCACAGCGAACTGGTCACGAACAGGTCGGCCAGCACGCTGCTGATCACCGGCCCCGCGGCGGCCGGCCCCAGCAACGCCACCAGCAGCGGCACGCCCATGAAGCCGGTGTTGGGGAAGGCCGCCACCAGCGCGCCGAAGGCGGCGTCCTTGAGCTGCACGCGCTCGTTCAGCGTCACGGCGATGGTGAAGAACACGATCAGCAGCGCGGCGCACAGGTAAACGACCAGCACCACCGGGTTGAGCAGGTCGAAGATGGGCGTATTCATGCCGAAGCGGAACAGCATGCAAGGCAGCGCGAAATACAGCACGAAGGCATTCAGCCCCGGGATGGCGCTCTCGGGCAGCACATGCTGCCGGGCCGCCAGGTAGCCGCACAGCACGAGCGCGAAGAACGGAATGGTGACGGCGAGGATGGCTTGCATGAAGTCCGCGAGTATCTCAATCCCGACCGCTGCCGCCGGCCGCCGCCACCGGCAACCGCTACCGGCCGCCACCACCGACCGGCGGCTCGTCCGTGCCTGTGGGGCTTTCATCGCAAGGCGGGAGCGGCGGCGCGCCGTCGTGCCTATGCTTGCGCCCTCCTCACCGCTTGCGGGCCCCGACTGCCATGTCCACTTCGATCCTGTCCTCGTTCGGCCGCGCGCTGCGCGGCTTCTGGCGCCTGCTCGACGCCAGCCGGCGCGCACTGCTCAACCTGCTGCTGCTCTTGCTGTTGATCGCCGGCCTGTGGGCCGCCATCCAGGCGCTGCGCCCCGCCATCGAGCCGAAGACCGCGCTCGTGCTCGACCTCGCCGGCCCGGTGGTCGAGCAGCGCGCAAGCGGCCTGCGCGACAGTGCCCTCAAACGCTTGAGCGATGCGTCCGAAGGGGCCACGCGGCTGCGCGACGTGATCGCGGTGCTCGACGCCGCGGCCAAGGACGACAAGGTGCCGCACGCGCTGCTGATGCTCGACGACTTCGCCGGCGCCGGGCTGCCCACGCTGCGCGAGATCGCCGCCGCCGTCGAACGCTTCAAGGCCACCGGCAAGCCGGTCTATGCCTGGGGCTCCAGCTTCGACCAGCGCCAGTACTACCTGGCTGCGCACGCCACCGAAGTCTGGCTGCACCCCATGGGCATGGTCTATGTGGAAGGCTACGGCCGCTGGCGCAACTACTACAAGGACCTGCTCGACCGCGTGGGCGTCACCGCCAACGTGCTGCGCGTGGGCAAGTTCAAGAGCTTCGCCGAGCCCTGGTCGGCCAATGCGCCGTCGCAGCAAGCGCTCCAGGCCGAAGGCGCGCTGTACGGGTCGCTGTGGCAGAGCTGGACGGCCGGTGTCGAGAAGGCCCGCCAGCTGCCTGCCGGCAGTGTGGTGCAGGCCATCGAATCGCTGCCCGGCAGCCTGCAGGCCGCCGGCGGCGACCCGGCGCGCTGGGCGCTGGAGCGCCGTTGGGTCGACGCGCTGAAGACGCGCGACGAGATGCGCGCGCTGCTCATCGAGCGTGGCGCGAAGAACGACGACGGCCAGACCTTCCGCCAGGTGTCGCTCGGCCGCTACCTCGGCAGCGTGAAGCCCGCCCGCGGCGGCGACGCCGTGGGCGTGATCGTGGCCCAGGGCGAGATCAGCGACGGCCGCGAGCCGGCCGGCCGCGTGGGTGGCCTCTCGACCGCCGAGCTGGTGCGCCAGGCGCGCGAAGACGACGCCATCAAGGCCGTGGTGCTGCGCGTCAACTCCCCCGGCGGCAGCGCCTTCGGCAGCGAACTCGTGCGCCGCGAACTGGAACTCACACGCGCGGCGGGCAAGCCGGTGGTGGTGTCGATGGGCGACGTGGCGGCCTCGGGCGGCTACTGGATCTCGATGGCCGCCGACGAGGTGATCGCCGACGAGGCCACCATCACCGGCTCCATCGGCGTCGTGGCCCTGCTGCCCACCGCCGCGGGCGCGATGGACAAGCTGGGCGTGCGCACGGGCGGCGTCACCACCACCTGGCTGGCCGGCGCCTACGACCCGCGGCGCGCCTTCGACCCGCGCTTCGGTCATCTGGTGCAGTCCATCATCGACCGCGCCTACCTCGACTTCACCACCTTGGCCGCGAAGGCGCGCCAGACCACGCCGGCACGCATCGACGAAGTCGGCCAGGGCCGCGTGTGGAGCGGCAGCCAGGCGTTGGAGCGCGGGCTGGTCGACCGCACCGGCGGCCTGGGCGACGCGCTGGCCGCCGCCGCGCAGCGGGCCCAGTTGCCCGAAGGCCACCGCGTGCAGTATCTGGAGGCCTCATCGGGGCGTCTGCAGCAACTCCTGCAGGACTTCGGCGCACAGGCGGGTGCGGTCGTGGGCGCCGCCATCGGCCAGCCGCTGAACCTGCAGGCAGCCTGGCTGGCGCTGGGCGGGGCGCCGCCCGTTACGGCCGAGATGGTGCAGGACCTCGGCTGGCTGGCCGCGGTGGCCGATGGGGCCGAGCGGCGACAACCCCTGGCCGCCGTCGTGCATTGCCTGTGCGAGGCCCCCTGAAACGATGCGGCACCGCCGCGGGTTCAACCTGAAAGCGTCAATTCAGTTGCGTCAATTCAACTTGACAAACTAAAACGTAAGGTTGAAATTACACAGGTCGGTATCGGCAGCGGTACCTTCTTGCAGTACCCGCGTGCAGGGTGTGCACGCATGCATCGTTTGATTGGAGGGTCCATGTCAGAACTCAAGTCAGATCCCGACAAGGTGTGGCCGACCGGCTTCACCGAGGCGGAATCGGAGGAGATCCATCGCAACGTGATTCAGGGAACGCAGATCTTCGGATTCATCGCGGTGCTGGCTCACCTGTTCGCGTACATCTACTCGCCCTGGTTGAAGTGAGCGGGGAGGCAACGGAATGATCTACGGAAAAATCTGGTGCGTCGTCAAGCCGACGGTCGGCATCCCCTTGTTCCTGGGCGCGGTGGCGGTGAGTTCCTTCGCCGTGCACTACATGCTGCTCACCCACACCACGTGGCTGCCGGCGTACTACAACGGCAAGGCAGCCACCACGGCCGCGGTGCAGTTGCCCGCCACGGTGGCCACGGCG
>JAABPT010000279.1 GCA_011391855.1 Burkholderiales bacterium | reverse complement strand
GACTTCGGCGGTGGCCACGAAGTGCTGGCCCACGCCCTGGCGCAGGAAATCCACGCGCAGGTCGATGGTGCCCAGGCGCGCAAAGCGTTGCATCACCTGCTGCGCGCTGTCGTGCGGGTGGTGTTCGGCGATGGCCACCATCACCGCCAGCCCGCCCATGGCGTCGAGCACGGCCGAGATGACGCCACCGTGCAGCCGGCCGTAGGCATAGTGGCCGATCAGTTCCGGCCGCATCGGCACCGTGGCGCGCACGTCGCCGCCGCGCACCGATTCGATCTTCAGCCCCAGCGTCTGGTTGAAGGTGATGCGGCGCTCGAAGAGTTCCACCAGTTCGGCGTCCAGCCGCAGCTGTTCGTCGGCGCTGCGCGGCACCGGCGGTGTGGAAGTCATGCGAAGACCGCTGCGGGTGTCAGTCCCAGCCGGCGGCGGGTTTCCTCGGGTGAGGCGATCTCGCGCCCGGCGTGGCGGGCGCAGGCGGCCAGGGCCTCGATCAGCACGCCGTTGCCGCCGGCGCGTTCACCGCCGGGAAGATAGAAGGTGTCTTCCAGGCCGGTGCGCAGCATGCCGCCGAGTTCGGCCGTCTTCTGGTGCACGGGCCAGACCTCGGCGCGGCCGATCAGCGTGGTCTGCCAGACCGCGCCCGGCGGGGCATAACGCGGCAGCAGGGCCAGCAGATCGGCGTCGCAGGGCATGCCGCTGGCCACACCCATGACGAAGTTCAGTTCCGGCACGCCGTCGAAAAGCCCCGCCTTCAGGTACATGCCCACGCTGCGCACGATGCCGACGTCGAAACATTCGAATTCGGGGTGGATGCCGGTTTCGCGCATCACGTCGAGCATCTGCTGGATCTTGGACACGGGATTGTCGAACACCATCGGCGGCCAGGCCCAGTCGCCGTTGTCCTTGATCTTCAGGTAGTTCAGGCTGCCGGCATTGCAGGCCGCCACCTCGGGCTTGACGCGGCGCAGGCAGGCCACCGGGCCCGAGATGTCCTTGCCGATGACGCCGGTGGTCAGGTTGATCACGACGCCGGGGCAGGCGGCGCGAATGGCGTCCACCACGGCCTGGGCCACGTCGGGATCCCAGCTCGGCATGTGGCCGAAGCCCGGCTCCTGGCTGCGCAGGTGCACGTGCATGACGCTGGCGCCGGCGTTGAAGGCGTCACGCGCCTCGGCCGCCATCTGTGCCGGCGTCACCGGCACCGGGTGCTGCAAGGGATTGGTGAGCACGCCGGTGAGGGCGCAGGTGAGGATGGTCTTGTCGTTGTCCACCCCGTTGTCGGTGCCGTTCGTCATTCCGTTCGTCATTCATCGATCTCCAGGACAACCAGCAACGCACCCGCCGCCACCGACTTCCCGGCCGCGGTGTGCAGCGCCTGCACGGTGCCGGCGGCTGCGGCGTGCAGCCACAGTTCCATCTTCATGGCTTCCACGCACACCAGCGGCTGGCCGGCCACCACCGCGTCGCCCACGGCCACCAGCACCTGGGCCACGGTGCCGGCCACGGGGGCGCAAGCTCTTCGCGGGTCGGTTTCGGCCGCGACGGCAGGGTAGGGCGAGGGTTCGGTGAAGCTGAAGACGGCGGCGTCGACGGCCAGGTGCAGCGTGGCGCTGTCGTGCACGCAAGGGTGGCACCGGTGCACGCCGTCGACGGTGCAGCGCAGAACGCCTTCGCCCAGCGAAAGCACGGAGATGCCCTCGGGTGGCGCACGCAAGGTGCGGCGCTCGCCGCCGCAGTCGAGCGTGAGTTCGAACCCGGCCACGCTGGCCGGCCGCACGCCGTCCACGGGCTTGCCGCCCAGCACGGCCGCGGCGATGCGCCAGGCAGCTTCGGGCGGGGTCGGGCGCTGCAGCAGCGGTTCGCTGTTGGCGGCCCATTCGTCGAGGCGCGTCGTCGTCAGCTGCGCCGCCGTGAATTGCGCATGGTTCAGCAGGTCGCGCAGGAAGCGGCCGTTGTGGCGCAGGCCGAACAGCGGTGCATCTTCCAGCGCGCGGGTCAGGCGCCGCACGGCGTCGGCACGGTCATGGCCGTGGGCGATGACCTTGGCCACCATGGCGTCGTACCAGGGCGTGATCTCGCCGCCGGTGCAGATGCCGTGATCGATGCGCATGCCGCCGCCGGCCAATTCATTCAGGTTCGTTGCCCGCTCGGGGCGCCAGTCCACGATGCACCCGGTCTGCGGCTTCCATCCGTCGTAGGGGTCCTCGGCATACAGCCGCGCCTCGATGGCGTGGCCGCTGAAGCGGATCTGCTCCTGCGTCAGCGGCAGCGGCTCGCCGGCCGCCACACGCAGTTGCCACTCCACCAGGTCCAGCCCGGTGATGCATTCGGTGACCGGGTGCTCCACCTGCAGCCGCGTATTCATCTCCAGGAAGAAGTGGCGCCCTTCGGCGTCGACGACGAATTCCACCGTGCCCGCGCCCACATAGCCCACGGCCAGGGCAGCGGCCACCGCGTCACGGCCCATGGCGGCGCGCATCGCGGGGCTGACCACCGGCGAAGGCGCCTCCTCCACCACCTTCTGCCGCCGCCGCTGTGCCGTGCAGTCGCGTTCGCCCAAATGCACGGCGCTCCCGTGGGTATCGGTGAAGACCTGGATCTCGATATGGCGGGCGTCGTCGATGAGCCGTTCCAGCATCAGCGTGCCGTCGCCGAAGGCGCTGATCGCCTCGCGCCGCGCCCCGGCGATGGCAGCCGGCAATTCGTCGAAGCCACGCACCAGCCGCATGCCGCGGCCGCCACCGCCGGCCACAGCCTTCACGAGCAGCGGCAGGCCGAGCCGTTCGGCTTCGGCGGCGAGACGTCCGTCGCTCTGGTCCTCGCCCAGATAGCCTGGCGCACAGGGCACGCCCGTTTCGAGCATGCGGCGCTTGGCTGCGGCCTTGTCGCCCATGGCCCGGATGGCCTGCGGCGGTGGGCCGATGAAGACGAGGCCGGCATCGGCACAGGCCTGCGCAAAGTCGGCGCGCTCGCTCAGGAAGCCGTAGCCGGGATGCATGGCTTCGGCGCCGGTGCGCTGCGCCGCGTCCAGCAGCGCGGCGATATTCAGGTACGAATCGGCCGCTGCCGGCGCGCCGATGTGCACCGCCTCGCCGGCCTGCTGCACATGCAGCGCGCCGGCGTCGGCGTCGCTGAAAACGGCCACCGTGCGGTAGCCCAGGCGGTGCGCGGTGCGCATCACGCGGCAGGCGATCTCGCCACGGTTGGCAATGAGGATCTTGCGAAAACTCATGCGCGACGCTTCACTGCGGCACCCAGCCCGCCTTGCGCTTTTCCAGGAAGGCCGTCGTGCCTTCCACACCTTCGGGCCCCAGCGCGGCCTGCGAAAAAACCTCGGCCGCGTGGTGCACCATCGACGCCGGCTTGCTGAACCGCGCCTGCGCCATCAGCGCCTTGGTGGCGGCCACGGCACCGGGCGCACATTGCAGGATCTCGGACAGCACCGCCGCCAGCGCATGGTCCAGCGCGCCAGCGGCGTGC
>JAABPT010000278.1 GCA_011391855.1 Burkholderiales bacterium | reverse complement strand
TCCCGCAGTACCGCGGTCGTGAAGACGACATCAGCACGGTGGAAGAGCGGGTCAACGGTTGCATGGAGCGCAGCATGAACGGCAAAGCCCTGCCGCTGGACTCGCGCGAGATGAAAGCCTTCACGACCTACATTTCCTTTCTTTCAACGGACGTGCCGGTTGGTGCCACGGTCCAGGGTGCGGCCACGGTGCAAAGCAAAATGCCCAACCGCCGCGCAGACACCACGGCTGGGGCCGCCGTCTATGCTGCCAAGTGCGCGGTCTGCCACGGTCCCGACGGCCAGGGTACGCGCGTGGGCAAGGTTGGCGACGCGCAGGGCTACACCTTCCCGCCGCTGTGGGGGCCGGACAGCTTCAACACCGGCGCGGGTATGAACCGGCTGGCGATGGCCACGCGCTTCGTCAAGCACAACATGCCCCTGGGTTCCAGCCATGACGCCACCCAGCTGAGTGACGACGAGGCCTATGACGTCTCGGCTCTCATGGTCTCGAAGCCGCGCCCGGTCAAAGCCAACCTGGAGGTGGACTTCCCGGCACGCTGGAACAAGCCGGTGGATGCTGCCTTCCCGCCCTACCTGGTCGGTACGGCCGACCAGCACAAGTTCGGCCCCTTCCCGCCGCTGGCCGAAAAGCAGAAGCAGATGACCGAGCAGCTCAAGGCACTCGCCGCCTCGGAACGCGCTGCCAAGGCGTCTCCCAGCCGTTGAGCCTGGTGCCGCACCTCAGCCGGCATCCAAGCCGGCGGGGTCTGCCCGTAACAGCACCCGGGCCAGATCAGCGGCGTGACCGCTGCCGATCTTTTCGGTGATGCGCTGGCGGTGCACATGTACCGTGTTGTCGCTGATGTCCAGGTCACGCGCAACCTCTTTGTTCGACAGGCCCAGCGCCAGCAACCGTGCCACCTTGCGCTCGCGCGGCGAGAGCCGCTCCAGCACGGTCTGCGCTTCCTCCTGGCGCACGCGCAGGCGCTGGCGTTCGACACTGGCTTCCACGGCACAGTTGACCGTGTCCAGCAGCGCCTGCTCCTTGAACGGTTTTTGCAGAAAGTCCAGCGCTCCCCCTTTCATGGCCTGCACGGCCTGTTCGATGTCGCCGTGGCCGGTCATGAACACAATCGGGAACGGCGACCCGGCCGCCACCATCCGACGCTGCAGCTCCAGCCCGCTCATGCGCGGCATGCGGATGTCCAGCAGCAGGCAGCCGCCCTGCGGCGCCAGTGCCGGTGCCGCACCGAGGAAGGCCTCGGCCGATTCATGGCCCACGGCCTCAAAGCCGCAGCCTTCGAGCAAAAAGAGCAGTGAGCGCAGGAAAGCCGCATCGTCGTCGACGACATGGATGACTGGCACGGGGGTCGCGTTCATGATGAGGTGTCCTTGGCGGGGGGCGGGGAAACTGGGGCAACTTCGAGCACGGGCAACCAGACCTCGAACACCATGCCGCCGGCGCGACCGAGTTCGTCAACCGGACGCGCGCGCAGGGCGCCACCATGCGCTTCGACGATGGTGCGGCAGATCGGCAGGCCCAGGCCCAAGCCGTCGGGTTTGGTGGTGAAAAAGGGCTCGAACAGGTGCGCGCGTTGTTCGTCGGTCAGGGTCGGGCCTTCGTCTTGCACTGCCAGGCACACTTGGCCGCTTTCAATGTGCAGTCGACAAAGCAGGGGCGCCTTGTCCATGCCTGCAAGGCGGTGCGCGTCCAGCGCGTTTTTCAGCAGATTGAGCAGCACCTGCTGGACCTGCAATGCGTCGACCATCACCGCAGCGCCGGCGCAAGAGGCGTCGATCAGTAAACGCACTTCGGGCGCATGGGCCTGCAACCCCCGAAACAGGGAGACCGCCTCGCTTGCCAGCACGGAGGGATCACAGCGGCGGCGCTGGACCACCCGCTTGCGCGCCAGCGCGCGAATGCCTTGCAGCATATGGGCCGCGCGTTCGGCCTCCGAGCCGATGTCCTGCAGCGCCTGCGCCAGTGCGTCGTCCGCCAGGCGCTTTTGCGACACCCGCCGCTGCAAGCTGGCGGTGTAGTTGGCGATGGTGGCCAGCGGCTGATTAAGCTCATGACCCAGCGTGGCCGACAGCTCTCCCAGGATGGACAGACGCGAGAGGTGGTCCATCGCCTCACGGTCCTTCTCCAGTTCGCGGGTCAGCTTGTCGCGCTCGCCCAGACTGCGGGTGAGCTCGGCGGTACGGCGCTTGACCAGCGCCTCCACCCGCAACGTGTAGAGCAGGCCGAGCGCCAGCAGCGCCAAGACACCGCCTATCACGAACCAGTAGCGTCGGGCCAGCACCTCCAGCCGCGTGGCCCGCAGAAATGCGTAGGGCTCGACCTCCAGCGTGCGCAGCACGTCGTGCACGCGTTGGTAGTCGGCCGGTACAGACCACCGGGTTCCCTGCGCGTCGGGAGGTAGCGTCAGCAGGGCCAGCGCCACTTCACGCGCGAGGTCTGGCGGCACATGGGGCGAGGCCGCAAAAGCCCATCCGGGGTAAAGCGGGGTGGAGGTCTGGCACGGCAGGCGGCCGTCGGGCTGGGGTGCCACCACCCGCAGGACCCCGGCCTGCAGCCGCCCCTCGCTGATCCAGCGCTCCAGCAGGCAGGTGCGAAGAATCGCCGCGTCGGCCTGCCCTGTCAGCACCGCGTCCAGCACGCTCGTCATCGGATACCCGGTGAACAGACGCTCCACGTCACCCGACTCGGCGTCAATGCCTTCGCGGACCCACTCGGCAGCCACCAGCTGGTAACCGCCGAAGGCCTGCTCGGCCACCGCAGCCACTCGCCGCCCCTTGAGGCCAGCCAGCCCCTCAGGCAACGGCCTGTCGGCCCGCACCACCACAGTCGACCCAACGGCGTGGGCCGGATCACCGCCTTCGGCAGCCGTCTGGGTCGCGATGCGGGTGGCACCGTGGCGAGCCTCAATGACCACATAGTGCCCCGGGTTGGTGATGACGAAAGCGAGTTCGTTGGCCTGCTGGGCGCGCTCCATACCGACAGGATCCAACGGATGCAGATGCAGGCGCTTGCCCGCAAGGGCCGCTGAGAGACCATCGATCAGCGGTTGCCACTGGCGCTGGGTGTCCCCATCGTCGAGTACGGCCAGCACGCCGACGTGGATGTGCGCCTCACCGGGGATAAGCTTCGTCGGCTCCACCCCCCAGACGCTGCCCGCAAGCAGCAGGCTCAGTCCCAAGATCAGTTGTCGGCTCATGCCGGTCATTGTAGGGAGCGCCCCTGCCCGACCGGCTCGAGGATCGGCGCGCAATAGGTGCGCCGTTTCCAGTGTGACTGGCTCAATATCGAGAACTGAACATCATCAGCAAGCAATTTAGCGCCAACGTCGCGCTGGCACCCACCTGCGCATCGCAGCCTTGCCGAAGCTGCGGCCCGCATGTTTCGATGTTTGATTTAGAAGCAATGCCAGTGTCAGCTATGTTGAAAGCAGATTACCAAATCGCAATCAGGCAATGGGTCTGGTTCTGACGACGGTAGGGGCGCCGAATAGTTTTC
>JAABPT010000277.1 GCA_011391855.1 Burkholderiales bacterium | reverse complement strand
AGCTCCGCCAGGCGCAAGGCCAGGCGCTCGAACTGTTCACGCAGGGCAGGGGTCATGTGGGGGTGGGGTCGAATCGGCACCGCCCGGCCGAGGCGCCGGGCGCTCGCGCAGGCAGGCCACTAACGGCCTTCGCCGCCGGGCCGGCGCTGGCCCTGGCGCAGGAACAGGCGCGACACGGTGTCGGCCAGCTTCTCGCGCTCGGCGCCTTCAGCGGCGTGCAGTTCGGCCAGCGTGCCGTGCAGCATCTTGTGCGTCAGGCCCTGGGCCAGCGCTTCCAAAACGCGCTCCACCGGTTCGCCGCGCGCCAGCAGCTTGCGCGCCCGCGCCAGTTCGATGTGGCCCCAGTCGTCGGCTTGCCGGTTCAGGGCCTGGATCAGCGGCACCGCGGCGCGCTGGTCCAGCCAGTGGCTGAAGCTCTGCACGCCGGCGTCGATGATGGCCTCGGCCTGCTCCACGGCGGCCTGCCGCCTTTCGCCGGCGGTCTGCACCAGCGAAGAGAGGTCGTCCACGGTGTACAGGTAGACGTCGGACAGGCGCATGACCTCGGGTTCGATATCGCGCGGCACCGCCAGGTCGACCATGAACATGGGGCGGTGCCGGCGCGCCTTCAGCGCCCGTTCCACGGCACCCAGGCCGATGATGGGCAGCGTGCTCGCGGTGCACGAGATGACGGCGTCGAATTCGTGCAACCGCGCCGGCAGGTCGGAAAGCCGCAGCGATTCGGCGCCGAAACGCGCTGCCAACCGCTCGCCGCGTTCCAGCGTGCGATTGGCCACCGCCATGCCCTTGGGGTTGCGCGCCGCGAAGTGCGTGGCCACGAGTTCGATCATCTCGCCAGCGCCGACGAAGAGCACGTGGATCTGGCCCAGGTCCTCGAACAACTGCGACGCCAGCCGCACGGCGGCGGCGGCCATGCTGATGGAATGGGCGCCGATCTCGGTGGACGTGCGCACCTCCTTGGCCACCGCGAACGAACGCTGGAACAACTGGTGCAGCGTGGTGCCCAGCGTGCCGGCTTCGTCGGCCAGGCGCACCGCCTGCTTCATCTGGCCCAGGATCTGTGGCTCGCCCAGCACCATCGAATCCAGCCCGGCCGCCACGCGGAAGGCGTGGCGCGCCGCGGCGCGATCTTCCATCACATAGCTGTGCGAAAGCAACTGGCCGCCGCTGATGCCGCCGTGTTCGGCCAGCCAGTCCAGCGTGGGCCGCACCAGCTCTTGCGCGCTGTGCTGGCCGGCAGCCACGTAGAGCTCGGTGCGGTTGCAGGTGGAGACCAGCGCCGCCTCCGGGCCGCTGCGCTGCAGCCGCTCGCGCAGGCCGTGCAGGGCCGGCGCCATCTGCTCGGGCGCGAACGACAAACGGCCGCGCAGATCGAGCGGCGCCGTCGTGTGATTGAGCCCGAGGGCGAAGACACTCACGGCACAATTGTAAGTTTTGCGGGGTGACAGGCTTGACTCTCGTCAAGCAGGGTCTCGAACCCCGGGTAAGCCTCTACGACGATGGGACCGCTGGACGCCTTGTGGCACCTTGCCAACTTGTTCGTGCCCGCGCTCGCGCTGGGGTCGCTGACCGCTGCAGGTGCCAAGCTGCTGTGGCGGCGCGACCTGGCCAGCGTGAGCTGGCGCAGCCTGGCCGGCCCGGCTGCCGCGGCGGGCGCGGTGGTCACGCTGGCCGGCCTGGTGCTCACGGGCCGCGACGGCAAGATGGTCACCTACGCTGCGATGGTGGCCGCCTGCGCCGTGGCGTTGTGGTGGCGGGGCTTCGGGCCGGGGCGACGCGGGACGTGAGCCGCTGACTGCTCACGGGCCGACGCCGGCTGAGCGCCCGAGCGTGTCTTGCGCGGCCGGGCCGGCGCCGAGGTCTACGTTCGTCACCGGCACGCCGCGCAACGAATGCGGCAGCGCCTCGGCGATGGTCACGTCCAGCATCTGACCCACCAGTCGAGCCGCCCGCGGGCCGGCGCTGAAATTGACGATGCGGTTGCATTCGGTGCGGCCCATCAGTTCGTGCGGATCCTTGCGCGACGGCCCCTCGACCAGGATGCGCTGCACCGTGCCCACGCGGCTGGCGCTGATGCGGCGCACGTTGGCCTCGATGGCGGCCTGCAGCTGCTGCAGCCGCTTCAGCTTCAAGGCCTGCGGTGTGTCGTCGTGCAGCGCCGCGGCCGGGGTGCCCGGGCGCTTGCTGAAGACGAAGCTGAAGGAACTGTCGAAGCCGACGTCCTCGATCAGTTCCATCATCTTGCCGAAATCTTCCTCGGTCTCGCCGGGAAAGCCGACGATGAAGTCGCTGGACAGGCTGATGCCTGGCCGCACCGCGCGAAGTTTGCGGATCGTGCTCTTGTATTCCAGCGCGGTGTAGCCGCGCTTCATGGCCGACAGGATGCGGTCGCTGCCGTGCTGCACCGGCAGGTGCAGGTGGTTCACCAGTTTCGGCAGCCGCGCGTAGGCGTCGATCAGCCGCGGCGTGAATTCCTTGGGGTGGCTGGTGGTGTAGCGGATGCGCTCGATGCCGGGGACTTCGGCCACGTATTCCAGCAGCAGTGCGAAGTCGGCGGTCTCGGCCGTTTCGCCTGCACCGCGCGCAGCGCTCGTCATGCTGCCGCGGTAGGCGTTGACGTTCTGGCCCAGCAGCGTCACTTCCTTCACGCCCTGCTCGGCCAGGCCGGCGACTTCGGTGAGCACGTCGTCGAAGGGCCGGCTGACCTCTTCGCCGCGCGTGTAGGGCACCACGCAGTAGCTGCAGTATTTGGAGCAGCCTTCCATGATCGAGACGAAGGCGCTCGCGCCGTCCACCCGGGCCGGCGGCAGGTGGTCGAATTTCTCGATCTCGGGGAAGCTGATATCCACCTGCGGCCGGCGCTGGCTGCGGCGGGCTTCGATCATCTGCGGCAGCCGGTGCAAGGTCTGCGGGCCGAAGACCAGGTCGACATAGGGCGCGCGCTCGATGATGGCCGCGCCTTCCTGGCTGGCCACGCAGCCGCCCACGCCGATCAGCACGCCCTTCTTCTTCAGGTGCTTCACGCGGCCGAGGTCGCTGAAGACCTTTTCCTGCGCCTTCTCGCGCACCGAGCACGTGTTGAAGAGGATCAGGTCGGCCTGCTCGACGTCGGTGGTCGGCTCGTAGCCTTCGGCAGCGCGCAGCACGTCGGACATCTTGTCCGAGTCGTATTCGTTCATCTGGCAGCCGAAGGTGCGGATGAAGACCTTTTTCGTTTCGCTCATGGCCGGCTCCAGGCTTGCATCGCCGGGTCGAAGGCCCAGGCGCGGGCCTGTTCGGGTGTGGACGGCCAGGGGCGGGCCAGCTCGGTCGCGGTGAGCACCCAGACGTCGAGCAACTGGCCACCGGTGTCGAGCGTGTAGTGGACGCGAAGGCGCCGGTTGATGATGGCGCCCGACACGACGAGCAGGTTGTCGTCGCCTCGGATGCGCGCCCCGGGCGCCAAGCGCGCCGGGCGGCCATTCAATTGCGCTTCGGGCGGCTGCAGCACCACGAGTTCGCCGC
>JAABPT010000276.1 GCA_011391855.1 Burkholderiales bacterium | reverse complement strand
CGGCGGCCATAATCCGCCGCCATGTGGCCCACCCTGCAAAACGACACTTTCCTGCGCGCCTGCCTGCGCCAGCCCACCGACTACACGCCGCTGTGGCTGATGCGCCAGGCCGGGCGCTACCTGCCCGAGTACAAGGCCACGCGCATGAAGGCCGGCAACAGCTTCATGGGCCTGGCCACCAACGTGCAGTACGCCACCGAGGTGACGCTGCAGCCGCTGGACCGCTTTCCCCTCGACGCGGCGATCCTGTTCTCCGACATCCTCACCGTGCCCGACGCCATGGGCCTGGGCCTGAGCTTCGGTGCCGGCGAAGGCCCGCGCTTCGCGCACCCGGTGCGCGACGAAGCCGCGGTGGCCGCGCTGGCGGTGCCCGACCTGGACAAGCTGCGCTATGTCTTCGACGCCGTCACCTCCATCCGGCGCGCGCTGGAAACAACCGACACCCAGGGGCGTCGGGTCGGCCGCGTGCCGCTGATCGGCTTTTCCGGCAGCCCCTGGACGCTGGCCTGCTACATGGTCGAAGGCGCCGGCTCCGACGACTACCGGCTCGTCAAGACCCTGCTCTACAGCCGGCCCGACCTGATGCACCGCATCCTGGAAGTGAACGCCGCCGCCGTGACGGCCTACCTGAACGCCCAGATCGACGCCGGCGCGCAGGCCGTGATGGTGTTCGACAGCTGGGGCGGCGTGCTCGCCGACGGCGCCTTCCAGCGCTTCAGCCTGGACTACACGCGCCGCGTCGTCGCCGGCCTCAAGCGCACGGTGAATGGCGAAAAGGACGGCCAGCGCATCCCCTGCATCGTCTTCACCAAGGGCGGCGGGCCGTGGCTGGACGAGATCGCCTCCTGCGGCGCCGACGTCGTGGGCCTGGACTGGACCGTGAACCTGGGCCGTGCGCGGCAACTCGTGGGCGACCGCGTGGCGCTGCAGGGCAACCTGGACCCGAACGTGCTGTTCGCGCCCGACGCAGCCGTGGCGCGCGAAGCCGTGGCCGTGCTCGACAGCTTCGGCCGTCCGCAGCGGCCCGACGGCACCTGGGACGGCCATATCTTCAACCTGGGCCACGGTATCAGCCAGCACACCGATCCCGAGCGCGTGACCACGCTGGTCGAAGCCGTGCACCGGCATTCCCGAGCCATGCGCTCGGCTGCCTGAGGGCGGTACGGCCACCGGCCGGCCCGCCGGCCGGTCGAATGGGGGTAAGTGAGCACTCAGGGCTTGACTTATCCCCAAAAAATGTTCCGCAGTGCAGCAGCGCCAGCTCGATACTTGCTGCCCGCCGGATTCGCCGTCGATACGTGTCAAGTCCTTGATTTTCATCAAGTTTGTGGCGTGCCGCGAAATTGGGCAGAGGACCGGGCGGCGCGCAAAATCAAGCACTTGGCGCACCTCGCCGCTGTTTGCCCACAAAGTTATCCACAGATTGCGGGGACAGGTCGAAAACTCCTTTTCGATCATGCACTTGCGGGGCTTTCTTGAGGTACATCCTGGATTCCGTGCGCAACTTCACAGCCCGGCGGCATGACTGAGCCCGTGGTGCTCTCGGTGGCGGTCGAGACACCCCGGTACTCGTCGGTGGGCGGTCTGCTCGACTATGCAAGTGAGCAGACACTGCCGCCGGGAACCCTGGTGCGTGTTCCCTTGGGCCGGCGCGACATGCCCGGCATCGTCTGGCAGCGGCCGGCTCAAGCTGCCCAAGCACCGGGCGCTGAACCGACAAAATTGCGTCCGCTGGCGGCCGTCTTGTCGTCTCTGCCACCGCTGGCCGACGAGTGGCGCGAGCTGATCGACTTCGCCGCCGCCTATTACCAGCGCGGCGTGGGCGAACTGGCACTGGCCGTGCTGCCACCGGACCTGCGCAAGCTGGACGACACGCGCCTGGCGCGTCGCGTGGTGCGGCTGCAACGGGAGCCCGAGGCTGCCGCCGTGGCGACGGCCCCGTCCGCACGGCCCGAGCTGAACGCAGAGCAGGCGGCGGCGCTGGCGGCGATCGGCGCGGCCGACAAGCCGGTGCTGCTGCACGGCGTCACGGGCAGCGGCAAAACCGAGGTCTACCTGCGCGCTGCCGAGGCCGCCTTGCAGCAAGGCCGGCAGACGCTGGTGCTGGTACCCGAGATCAACCTCACGCCGCAGCTCGAAGCGCGTTTCGCCGAGCGCTTCCCGGGCCACGTGATGGTCAGCCTGCACAGCGGCCTGACGCCGGCGCAGCGGCTGCGCCACTGGCTGATGGCGCACCTGGGCCGGGCCGACCTGGTGCTGGGCACGCGGCTGGCGGTCTTCGCCTCGATGCCGCGGCTGGGGCTGGTCGTCGTCGACGAAGAGCACGACCCCTCGTTCAAGCAGCAGGAAGGCGCACGCTATTCGGCGCGCGACCTGGCGGTGTGGCGCGCGCACCGGCTCGGCGTCACCGTGCTGCTGGGTTCGGCCACGCCGTCGCTGGAAACCTGGCAGCGGGCGCTGGAAGGCCGCTATTTGCGGCTGGCGCTGGACCGCCGCATCGGCGGCGGCGTCATGCCCGCGGTCAAGCTGGTGGACATGACGCGGTTGCCGCGCGAAACGCAGCAAGAGCGGGTGCTGGCGCCACCGCTGCTGGCCGCCATCAACGAGCGCATAGCGCGCGGCGAACAAAGCCTGCTGCTGCTGAACCGCCGCGGCTACGCCCCCGTGCTGCATTGCAGCGCCTGCGGCTGGAAGAGCGGCTGCCCGCACTGCAGCGCCTGGCGGGTGTTCCACAAGGCCGACCGCACGCTGCGCTGCCACCATTGCGGCCTGACCGAACGCGTGCCGCGCGCGTGCCCGGACTGCGGCAACCTCGATATCGCGCCGCTCGGGCGCGGCACCGAAAAACTGCAGGAGCAGCTGACCGTGTTGCTGCCCGGCGCGCGCGTGGCGCGGCTGGACGCCGACAGCACCCGCGGCCCGGGCGAGCTGCAGCAGCAACTGGGCGCCGTGCACGCCGGCGAGGTGGACGTGCTGGTGGGCACGCAGATGCTGGCCAAGGGGCACGATTTCCGCCGCGTCACGCTGGTGGCGGCGGTGAACCCCGACGCGGCGCTGTTCAGCAGCGACTTTCGCGCGCCGGAGCGCCTGTTCGCACTGCTCATGCAGGCTGCGGGGCGCGCCGGCCGCGACGCCGCGCAGGCCGAGCGCAGCGAGATGTGGGTGCAGACCTGGCACCCGCGGCACCCGCTCTATGCGGCACTGAAGGCGCACGACTACGAGGCCTACGCCACGGCGCAGCTCGCCGAGCGCCGCGCCGCCGGTCTGCCGCCGTTTGCCAGCCTGGCGCTGCTGCGCGCTGAGGCGCGCACGGCGGACGTGGCGCGCGCTTTCCTGCACGACGCTGCGGCCCTGGCGGCGGCGCACGAGGGCGTCACCGTCTATCCGCCGGTACCGCCGCCGGTGGCCAAGGTGGCCGACGTGGAACGCATGCAGATGCTGGTGGAGTCGCCTTCGCGCGCGGGGCTGCAGCGCATGCTGACGGCGTGGCTGCCCGGTCTGCACG
>JAABPT010000275.1 GCA_011391855.1 Burkholderiales bacterium | reverse complement strand
CCTGGCCACCGGCGACGTGCTGCGCCTGCGCCGCCTGGAGCGCGGCCGCATCGCGGTGGTGGCGGTCGAAGGCTTGAACCTGCCCCAGGTGCTGGGCAGCGCCTCGACCTATGCGCGTGCCGCACTCGGCGGCGTGGACGGCCGCGCGCTGGTGGCCGGTACAAGGCTGCCGGCGGTCGCCGCCAGCGCGCGGCCCGAGAAGATGCTGGCGGCCGCACCGAAGGCCCCGGCTGGTCCGATCCGCATCGTGGCCGGTCCCCAAGCCGACCATTTCACCGCGGCCGCGCTGGCTGCCTTTACCGAGGCCGGCTACCGCATCACCACCGAAGCCGACCGCATGGGCGTGCGCCTGGAGGGCCCGGCGCTGGCGCACCAGGGTGCGCCCGAGATCGTGTCCGACGCCACCGTGCCCGGCTCCATCCAGGTGCCCGGCAATGGCCAGCCGATCGTGCTGCTGGCCGACGCCCAGACGGCGGGCGGCTACCCCAAGATCGCCACCGTGATCGGCGCCGACCTGCCGCGGCTGGCCGCGTCCCGGCCGGGCCAGGAACTTCATTTTGCCTGGGTCGATGCCGCCGAGGGCGAACGTCTGGCGCGGGAGGCCGAAGCCGAGACGCTGGCGCTGCTGGCCGCGCTGCGCCCGCTGCTGCTGGGCGGTGTCGACGAGGCGGCGCTGTACGGCGGCAACCTGGTGAGCGGCTTCCTGCACGCGCTGGCGCCCGAACCGCGGTCATGATGCTTTTTGACTGGCGGTGCGGTTCGGCCAGTCGCGGCAGGGCGATCGGAAAGCCCTCACCCCGGCCCTCTCCCGCCAGCGGGAGAGGGAGGAAGACCCGCTCTCCCTCGCGGTGCCGGGGGAAGGGGGTGTTCCCCCTCTCCCCCGGCACCGGGGGAGAGGGTTGGGGTGAGGGGGCGAGCCTCGCGGCTGCGGCTGAACATGGGTCCTGATCAGGTCACCCTTTGACGGAAGATGGGCAGATGAAGATCAACCTCAACGCCGACCTCGGCGAATCCTTCGGCGCCTGGACGATGGGCGAGGACGCCGCACTGCTGGGTGTTGTGGGCGCGGCCAATATCGCCTGCGGCTTTCATGCCGGCGACCCGCTGGTGATGCGCAATACGGTGCGCACGGCGCTGGCGGCGGGCGTGGGCCTGGGCGCGCACCCGGCCTATCCCGACCTGCAAGGCTTCGGCCGGCGGCCCATGACGCTGGCCCCGGCCGAACTCGAGGCGGTGATCGTCTACCAGGTCGGCGCCCTGGCCGGCATGGCGGCCGCCGAGGGCGGCAAGCTCAGCCACGTGAAACCGCACGGCGCGCTGAACAACCAGGCTTGCGAAGACGCCGCGCTGGCCGACGTGGTGGCGCGCGCGGTGCGCGCCTTCGACCGCGAGCTCATCCTGCTGGCGCCGGCCCTTTCCGAACTGCAGGCGGCAGGCCAGCGCGCCGGCCTGGCCGTGGCGGCCGAGATCTTTGCCGACCGCGCCTATACCGATGCCGCCACGCTGGTGCCGCGCGCCCGGCCCGGCGCCGTGATCCACGACGCCGACGCGGTGGTTGCGCACGTGATGCGCATGCTGCAAGCCGGCGGCATCGTCGCGGCCAGCGGCAAGGTGCTGCCCACGGCCATGCACAGCATCTGCGTGCACGGCGACACGCCGGGGGCGGTGGACAACGCGCGCCGCCTGCGCGCGGCGCTGCAGGCGGCGGGCTGGCGGCTGGTTGGGTTGCAAGAGGTGATCGCGGGCTGACGCCACGCCGAGCGGCCACTGCCGGCCGCGGCCGCGGCAGCGGGAGAGAATCGGCGCCATGCCCCGGCCCTTCATCCTGCTCACCGGCTTCGAGCCCTTCGGCGGCGAGTCCGTCAATCCCTCGTGGCAGGTGGCGCAGGCGCTGCACGGCGAAACCATCGCCGGCGTGCGCGTGCAGTCGCTGTGCCTGCCCTGTGCCTTCGGCGATGCGCTGGGCGTGCTCGGTGCCGCGCTGGTGCGGCAGCGGCCGGGCCTGGTGCTCGCGCTCGGGCAGGCCAGCGGGCGCAGTGACTTTTCGGTGGAGCGCATCGCGATCAACGTCGACGACGCGCGCATTCCCTGCAATGCGGGTCGCCGGCCCATCGACGAGCCGGTGGTGCGTGCAGGGCCGGTGGCCTATTTCGCCACGCTGCCCATCAAGGCCATCGTCGCGGCCCTGCGCGAAGCCGGGCTGCCTGCAGCGGTGTCGCAAAGCGCCGGCACCTACGTCTGCAACCATGTCTTCTACGGCCTCATGCACGCGTTGCGGCGAAGGCCGGGCGTGCGCGCCGGCTTCATGCACCTGCCGCTGCTGCCCGAGCAGGCGGCGGCACGGGCCAATGCGCCGACGCCGCCCAGCCTGCCGCTGGCCACGCTGGTGCACGGCGTACGCCTGTCCCTGGCCACCGCCGTTGCCACCGCCAACGACCTGCGCGCCAGCGGCGGCGCCGAGGCCTGACGCGACGCTGTTGCCGGGTCATCAGGGCATTCGCGCCGCCGCCGCCGCGC
The DNA here is from genome assembly GCA_011391855.1 of Burkholderiales bacterium. Classification (GTDB taxonomy): domain Bacteria; phylum Pseudomonadota; class Gammaproteobacteria; order Burkholderiales; family Burkholderiaceae_C; genus Rubrivivax. Next base: position 995 of record JAABPT010000275.1, on the reverse strand, counting down.
TGAACCCATCGCGCGTATCGTCGCGCGCTGGCCACCCGGACCGATGTAACTTGCCGCATGGCTCCGACGACTGACGGCCCATAGCCAGGAGCCTGAGTGAAATTCAAGAAGGTCGGACTCGTGCTGCTGCTGGCTTTGCTGGTGGTGGCTTTCTTTGCGCTGGATCTGGGCCGCTTCCTGAGCCTGGACTACGTGAAGGGCGCGCAGGACCGCTTCGCCGATCTGTATGCGCAGCACCCGGCAGCGGTGCTCGGCAGCTATTTCGCGATCTACGTCTTGGGGACGGCGCTCTCGCTGCCCGGCGCGGTGATCATGACCCTGGCCGGCGGCGCCATCTTCGGCCTGCTCGTGGGCACGCTGGTGGTGAGCTTCGCCTCCAGCCTGGGCGCCACGCTGGCCATGCTGGCCGCGCGCTACCTGCTTCGCGAGGGCGTGCAGTCGCGCTTCGGCGCGCGGCTGGCCGACATCGACAAGGGCATCGCGCGCGAAGGCGCCTTCTACCTGTTCACGCTGCGCCTGGTGCCGCTGTTCCCGTTCTTCGTCATCAACCTGCTGATGGGCCTGACGAAGATGAAGGCCACCACCTTCTACTGGGTCAGCCAGCTCGGCATGCTGGCCGGCACGGTGGTCTACGTGAATGCCGGCACGCAGCTGGCGCGCATCGATTCGCTGCAGGGCATCCTCTCGCCGGGGCTGGTGCTGTCGTTCGTGCTGCTGGGCGTGTTTCCGCTCATCGCCAAGAAGATCGTCGACCTGGTGAAGGCGCGGCGCGTTTACGCGCCCTGGGCCGGCAAGAAGCCGCGCCAGTTCGACCGCAACATGGTCGTCATCGGCGCCGGCGCGGCGGGGCTGGTCACGGCCTATATCGCCACTGCGGTGAAGGCCAAGGTGACGCTGGTGGAAAGCCACAAGATGGGCGGCGACTGCCTGAACTACGGCTGCGTGCCGAGCAAGGCGCTCATCAAGACCGCCACGCTGGCGCGCCAGATGCGTCA
>JAABPT010000285.1 GCA_011391855.1 Burkholderiales bacterium | reverse complement strand
GCACAGTTCCACGGCGTCGACCGGCTGGCTCTTGAGCACCGTCACGGCATGGCAGGCGGTGCCGAGGTCGCTGAACAGGATCAGCGCGCTGGCCTTGTGCGGATGGTCGGGCACCGTGCGGTAGGTGATCTCGCTGATGAAACCCAGCGTGCCCTCGGAGCCGATCATCAGGTGCGCCAGCACGTCGATCGGGTCTTCGTAGTCCACCAGCGCATTCAGGCTGTAGCCGGTGGTGTTCTTCATGCGGAATTTGTGGCGGATGCGCTCGGCCAGCACGGCGTCGGCGCGCACGTCGGCCACCAGGCCCGTCAGGCCCTGCAGCAGGTCGGGCCGCGCCTTGGCGAAGGCCGCGCGGCTGGCGGCGCTGCCGGTGTCGAGCACGCTGCCGTCGGCCAGCACCACGCGCAGCGACTCCAGCGTGCGGTAGCTGTTCTGCGCCGTGCCGCAGCACATGCCGCTGGCGTTGTTGGCGGCGATGCCGCCGATCATGGCCGCGTCGATGGAGGCCGGGTCGGGCCCGATCTTGCGCTGCATCGGCGCCAGCCGCTTGTTGGCCGCCGCGCCGATGACGCCGGGCTGCAGCGAGATCGTCCAGCCGCCTTCGCCGACGCGGCAACCGCGCCAACGGTCGCCCAGCATCACCAGCACCGAGTCGCTGATGGCCTGGCCCGACAGGCTGGTGCCGGCGGCGCGGAAGGTGACGGGGGTGCTGTGCTCGTGACACAAGGCGAGCAGCCGCACGAGTTCGGCCTCGTCTTCGACGACCACGATCAGCTGCGGCACCAGCCGGTAGAAGCTGGCGTCGCTGCCCCAGGTCAGCAGGCGCAGCGGGTCGGTGACCAGCCGTTGCTCAGGGATGAAGGCCGCAAGAGCCGCCAGCAACTGGCGGTGAGGGAGAGACTGCATGGGAACCCTCGGGTGAAGCGGCCGTCAGGCCTGGCTGGAGGCGTGGTCGTGGTCGTGGTCGTGGTCGTGTACGGGCTTGTTCTTGCGGTTGGGACAGGTGGCGCAGGAGATGCTCTCGCCGCTGGCCGTCTTGACCTCAGGCCCACCGCAGGACCCGCGAAGGCAAGGCCGGCGAAAAATAACACCGATGGACATGGCCAGGACGCCGGCGCCGATGAGCACCAGCGTGACGGCGAAGACGACGAGCCAGGTGGCCGGCATGGGCGCTCAGGCGGCCGCGGGGCCGGTGAGTGCGGTGTAGGCCGCGGTCGCAATGTCGCGCAGGCCGCCCTGCGGTTCGCGCACGATGAACAGCGCCGGCAACGCCAGTTGCTGCGCCAGTGCCAGGCCGCGCTCGGGGCCCATCACGATGAGCGCCGTGGCCAGCGCGTCGGCCAGCATGCAGCTGTCGGCCACCACCGAAACGGAGGCCAGGCCGTGGCTGATGGGCTCGGCAGTGCGCGGGTCGATTTCGTGCGAATAGCGGCGGCCGTCTTGCTCGAAGTAGAAGCGGTAGTCACCCGAGGTGGCCAGCGCCCGGCCGCTGAGCGGCACCACGCTGCGCGCGCGCTGCGGCATGGCGTCGGGCTGCTCGATGCCGATCTGCCAGGCGCGACCGTGCGCGTTGTGGCCGCGGGTGCGGACCTCGCCGCCGACTTCGATCATGTAGTGCTCGGCGCCGCCGGCCTCCAGTGCCAGCGCCGCCAGGTCCACGCCATGACCCTTGGCGATGCCGCCCAGGTCGGCCTGCAGGCCGGCATGGGCCTTGGAGGCCGTGCGCTGCCCGGCGTCGAGCTGCAGACCGCGCCAGCCAACCGCCGCACGGCCGGCCTCCACCTGCGCGGCCGCGGGCACGACACTGCGCCTTTCCGGGCCGAAGCCCCAGGCCTGGGTGAGCGGCGCCACGGAGACGTCGAACGCGCCGGCCGAGAGTTCGCTGACCTGCTGCGCTGCGACCAGCACGGCCAGGAAGTCCTTGGACAAGGCGAAGGGGATCACGGACGCGTGGCGGTTGAAGCGCACCAGTTCCGAGTCGGCGCGGTGCAGCGACAGGCCGCGGTTGATGCCTTCCAGCGCGTCGTGCACGCTGGCCTGCAGCGCTTCGAGCCGTGCGCTCGAGTGGTTGGCGCCGGCCAGCTTGACGACGTAGGTGGTGCCCATGGTCTGGCCGCTGAACTGCAGCAGCCCCGGGGTGGCGGCGGCGCCGGCCGGTCGCTCGCTGCAGCCGGCCAGGGCCAGGGCACCGAGGCCGCCCAGCGTGCCGTAGGCACCCGCGGCGCCAGCGGCGCGCAGCACGCGGCGTCGGGCGGGGGATAGGATGGTGTCCATCGTCGTCTCCAAAGGGGATCTGCCGCAGCCCGAAATCAGGCCGCATCGGCGGGCTTGGCTTGCCGCACGGCCGCCTCGAAACGGCCTTCGCCATGGCTGATGAGGTGATAGGTGAGGTCGCGCATGGAGAGCAGCCCGTGCACGCGCGGCCCGTCGATCACCAGCATGTGGCGGTGGCGGTTCACGTGCATCAGCGCCAGCGCGGCCTCGATGGTGGTGCCCGGGGTGACGAAGCGCACGTCGCGCGTCATCACCGCCGACAGCGTGGTGGTCTTGGGGTCGACGCCGGCATGCACCACCCGCACCAGCACGTCGCGTTCGGTGAAGATGCCGTCGACCAGGCCGTCTTCGTTGCGAATGATCACCGCGCCGACCTTGCGGTTGACCATGATCTCGATCGCTTCGTACACCATGGCGCCGGCGTCGACGTCGATCAACTCGTCGGACACTTGCTTCGATTCAAGTACGGACTGGACGGTTTGTCGCATGACGCTTGCCTCGCAGGTGGTTCGGCTAGAGGCCGAAATCGTCGTACATGATGTTTTCGCGGTCGACACCGAGGTCCAGGCACATCTTGGTGACGGCCTTGTTCATGATGTCGGGACCGCACAGGTAGAACTCGATATCTTCGGGCGCCGGGTGCTTGTCCAGGTAGGCCGTGCGCAGCACCTTGTTGCGCACCAGGCCCACCGGTCCCTTGTAGTTGTCCTCGGGCCGCGGCTCGGAAGGAATCAGGTGCCAGGTGAAGTTCGGGTGATCTTCCTGCAGCTTGTTGAACTCTTCGATATAGAACGCCTCGCTGATGTTGCGGCAGGAATACCAGAAGGTCATCTTGCGCTTGCTCTTCAGGCGCAGCAACTGGTCGAAGATGTGCGAACGCATCGGTGCCATGCCCGCGCCGGCGGCGACGAAGCACATCTCCCGCTCCGTCTCCTTGGCGAAGAATTCGCCGAAGGGGCCGGACACGGTGACGAGGTCGCCCGGCTTGAGCGCAAACAGCCACGAGCTCATCTTGCCCGGCGGGATGGTGTCGCTGTACTGGGGCGGGAAGACGACGCGGATGGTGAACAGCAGCGTGCCCTTCTCGAGCGGGTAGCTGGCCAGCGAATAAGCGCGCTCCACCGGTTCGGTGACCACCGACTTGAAGCGCCAGAGGTCGAACTTGTCCCACTCGGGGCGGAACTGCTCGGGGATGTCGAAGTCGCGGTAGCTCAATTCGTGCGGCGGGGCCTCGATCTGCACGTAGCCACCGGCGCGGAACGGCACTTCTTCGCCTTCGGGCAATTGCAGCCGGAGTTCCTTGATGAAGGTCGAGACGCTGCGGTTGCTGATGACCTTGCACTGCCACTTGCGCACGCTGAAGATTTCGGGCGCGACCTCGATGCGCATGTCGCCCTTGACCTTCACCTGGCAGGCCAGCCGGCAGCCGCGCTTGGCCTCGCCGGGCGAGATGAAGCCGGTCTCGGTGGGCATCAACGTGCCGCCGCCTTCCTTGACGATCACCTCGCACACGCCGCAGGCGCCCTTGCCGCCGCAGGCGGCCGGAACGAAGATCTTGTTGGAGGTCAGCGCGTTGAGCAGCGTTCCGCCGGCCGCCACCTTGAGCGCCTTGGACTCGTCTTCGTTGACGACGATGGACACGTCGCCGGTAGCCACCAGCTTGTTGCGCGCGCTCATCAGGAGCAGCACCAGCAGCAGCACGATGGCCGTGAACATGACGATGGCGAGCAGGACGGAGGTCATGGCGCGTCTTTAGAGCTGGATGCCGGAGAAGACCATGAACGCCAGCGACATCAGTCCGGCGCTGACGAAGGTGATGCCCAGGCCGCGCAGCCCGGCGGGAACATTGGCATAGGTGAGCTTTTCGCGGATGGCCGCCAGCGCGATGATGGCGATGGCAAACCCGGCGCCCGAGCTGACGCCGAACACCACGCTCTCCGGAAAGCTGTAGTCGCGTTCCTGCATGAACAGCGAGCCGCCGAGGATGACGCAGTTCACCGCGATCAACGGCAGGAAGACGCCCAGCGTGTTGTAAAGGCCCGGGGCGTAACGGTCGACCGCCATCTCCACCACCTGCGTTGCCGCGGCGATGGTGGCAATGAAGAGAATGAAGGACAGGAAGCTCAGGTCCACGGTGGCCAGCGCCGGGCTGATCCAGGTCAGCGCGCCTTCGGCCAGCAGGTAGTGCAGCATGAGGTTGTTGAGCGGCACGGTGAGCACCTGCACGAACACCACTGCGACGCCCAGGCCGATGGCGGTATCGACCTTCTTCGAGCAGGCCAGCAGGCTGCACATGCCCAGGAAGTAGGCCAGCGCCATGTTCTCCAGGAACATGGCCTTGAGGCCGAGGTTGATGTAGTGTTCCATCAGTCTTTTTCCTGCAGCTGCGGCTTCCAGGTGCGCAAGGCCCAGATCAGCCCGGCGATGATGAACAGCGCCGAAGGCGCCAGCAGCATCAATCCGTTGGGCAAGTACCAGCCGCCGTCCTTGACCAGCGGCAGCACGGTCATGCCGAACAGCTTGCCGGCGCCGAGCAGTTCACGCGTGAAGGCCACCAGCATCAGCACCAGCGCATAGCCCAGGCCGTTGCCCAGGCCGTCGAGCACCGACAGCCGCGGCGGGTTGTTCATTGCGAAGCCCTCGGCGCGGCCCATCACGATGCAATTGGTGATGATGAGGCCCACGAACACCGAGAGTTCCAGCGACAGCTCGTACATCGTCGCTTTCAGCACCTGGTCGAAGACGATCACCAGCGAGGCGATGATGGCCAGCATGACGATGATGCGGATCGAGGTCGGCACGCGCTCGCGGATCAGGCTCACCGCCAGGTTGGCCAGCACCGTCACCAGCACGACGCCGATGCTCAGCACCAGGGCCTTGTCCATGCGCGTCGTGACGGCCAGCGCCGAGCAGATGCCCAGCACCTGCACGCCGATCGGGTTGTTCACCAGCAGCGGGTCGAACAAGGCTGCGCGCTCGTGGGTGTCGAGGCGCCAGCCTCCGCTGCGGGCGCCACTCGCGGTACTCATGACTTCGCTCCTTCGCGTTGGCGTTGCAGGAACTTGCCGTAGCCTTCCTGGCTGAGCCAGAACTGCATCAGTCGCGTGACCGCGTTGCCGGTGACGGTGGCACCCGACAGGCCGTCGATGTGGTGGGGGTCGACCTCGGGCTTGCCGGCCGGACCCTTGATGACCTTGATGGCGACCTCGCCCTTTTCGTCATAGCCCTTGCGGCCGCGCCACAGGTCCAGCCAGCTGGGGGTGGCGATTTCGGCACCGAGTCCGGGGGTTTCCTTGTGCTCGTAATAGGTCAGGCCACGTACGGTGTTGGTGTCGGGGGCCAGCGAGAGGAAACCGTAGATGGCGCCCCACATGCCGGGGCCCTCGACCGGCACCACCACCTGGTCGACCTGGCCGTCCTTCATGATGAAGTAGACCGTGCCCAGGTTCGGCACGCGGCGGATGCCGGCCGGGTTGGCCGGGGCGGCGCGGCTGGCCGCCGGGTCGTTGCGGGCCGCACGCTGGTCGTAGCGCCGCGCGTCGGTCTTGTCCGCGGGCACCAGTTCGCCCGTGGCGAGGTCGACGAGCCGGGCCTGGATGGCGCGGTCGAATACGGCCTGCACCTCGGGCACCGTCATGGCCTGTCCATGCTCGGCAAGGCCGGCGGCCACGAGCACGTTCTTTTCCATGTACAGCCGCGCATTGGCCACCTGCGCCGGCTTCAGGCTGACCGCGGCGGTGGCCACCAGCGCCGCGCAGATGACGCAGACGGTGGTCGCAAAGAGGATCGTGTAGCGGGTGCTGTTGATATTAGCCACGGCGGGCCTTCCTGCGGCGCACGTTGGCCTGCACGAAGAAGTGGTCGATGATGGGTGCCATCACGTTCATGAACAGGATCACCAGCATCACCGACTCCGGGTACGCCGGGTTGGCGACCCGGATGAGCACGATGAGCGCGCCCATCAAGCCGCCGTAGACCCATTTGCCGGCTTCGGAGAAGGTGGCCGTGACGGGGTCGGTGGCCATGAAGACGATGCCGAAGGCCCAGCTGCCCAGCACCATGTGCCACCAGAAGGGCACGCCGAACCAGGGGTTGGTGGCCGAGCCGATGGCGTTGAGCAGGCTGGCCATGGCCACGGTGCCCAGCGTCGCGGCGGCCATCGTGCGCCAGGAGCCCACGCCCGTGGCGATGATGATCACGGCGCCGATCAGGCAGGCCAGCGCCGAGGTCTCGCCCATCGAACCCGGCTCCAGCCCGATGAAGGCATTCCACCAGGAGAATCCCAGGGCCTCGAACGAATCGGTCATGACCCGCATCTGGCTCAGCAGCGTGGCACCGGAGTAGCCGTCCACCGCCGTGCCTTCGGGCACCGCGGCCCAGACCTTGTCGCCGGAGATCTCGGCCGGGTAGGCGAAGAACAGGAAGGCGCGTGCCGCCAGGGCCGGGTTGATGAAGTTCATGCCCGTACCGCCGAACACTTCCTTGGCGACGACGACGCCGAAGGTGATGCCCAAAGCGGCCTGCCACAGCGGCGTGGTCGGCGGCAGGATCAGCGGGAACAGCAGGCCGGTGACGAAGAAGCCTTCGTTGACCTCCATCTTGCGCACCACCGCAAACAGCACTTCCCAGGTCAGGCCCACGACCATGGTGACGACGTACAGCGGCAGGAAATACAGCGCACCGTGGATGACATTGGCGGCCAGGCTGTCGGGCGAGTAGCCCACGCCCAGCATCGCGATCACGGCGTGCCGCCAGCCTTCCAGGCTGCCGGTCTTGGCCGGGTCCAGCGCCAGGTTGGCCTGCAACCCGGTGTTGTACATGGCCATGTAGATGCAAGGCAGCGCCGCGATGACCACCAGGAACATCATGCGCTTGAGGTCCATCGCATCGCGCACGTGGGCGCTGCTGCGGGTGACGGCATGCGGCGTGTAGAAGAAGGTGTCCGCGGCCTCCCACAGCGGGTACCAGCGCTCGAAGCGGCCGCCCTTCTCGAAGTTCGGGGCGATGCGGTCCAGCAGAGATCGCAGGCTCTTCACGAGTATTCCTTCTCGATTTGATCGAGCACCTTGCGCAGCAGCGGCCCGTACTCGGTCTTGCCGGGGCAGACGAAGGTGCACAGCGCCAGGTCTTCCTCGTCCAGTTCCATGCAGCCCAGCGTCTGCGCGCGCACCACGTCGCCGATCACGAGTGCCCGCAGCAGGAAGGTGGGCATCAGGTCCAGCGGCATCACGCGCTCGTAGCCGCCGATCGGCACCATGGCGCGTTCGCCGCCGTTGGTGCTGGTGGTCAGCGGCAGTCCGCGCTTGCCGGCAAAGTGGCCGAGCACCACGCTCCACAGCGAGAACTTGTGTTTTTGCGGCGTGATCCAGCCGAACAGTTCGCGCTCGTGGCCTTCGTGCAGCACCGACACCTGGCGGTGGTGGCGTCCCAGGTAGCCGGCCTGCTCGCCGCTGGCGATGCGCCCGTCGAGCACCGATCCCGACAGTACGCGGACGCTGCCGCCGGCCAGTTCGCCCTGGGTCAGTTCGGCCAGCGCGGAGCCGAGCCGAACCCGCAGCAGCCGCGGCCGCTGCACGGCGGGGCCGGCCAGCGACACCACGCGTTCGACATCCAGCCGGCCGGTGTTGAACAGGTGGCCGATGGCGGCCACGTCCTGGCAGCCGATGTGCCAGACGTTGCGCTCGGCGTCCACCGGGTGCAGCAGATGGATGTGCAGGCCGGGCGTGCCGGCCGGGTGCGGGCCGCTGAATTCATGCACCTCGGCGCGCGATCCGGGCCCGGCGGCGATGCTGGAGCCGGCGCCGCGGCACAGGTAGACCGGTACCGGGGCCAATCGTTCGATGGCCGCCATGCCGGCGGTGAAGTCGGCCTCGCGGCCCGACAGCACGACCTGCGGGTCGGGCGCGTGGGGATGGGTGTCCAGCGCAGTGACGAAGATCGCCTGCGGCACGGCATCGGCGGCCGGCACGCGGCTGAACGGGCGGGTGCGCAGGGCGCCCCACAGGCCGCTTTCCAGCAGCACCGCGCGCACGGCCGCGCTGTCGGTGGGCACGCTGCCCGGGCGGGGCAGGCTCTCGAACAGGACCTGCGTTTCGGGGCTGTCGTCGCTGGCCACGTCGATGACCATCGAGATGAAGGCGCGCCGGTCGCCGCGATGTATGGCATTGACGGTGCCGGTGGCCGGCGACGTGTAGCGAACGCCAGGCGACTTGCGGTCGCCGTACAACAACTGGCCGCGCTGCACGCGGTCGCCCGGCTGCACGGCCAGGGCGGGCCGCAGGCCGAGCGTGTCGGCGCCCAAAAGAGCCACCTGGCGTGGTGGCGCCGCCGTATCGATGCGCTGCTCGGGGGCGCCGGCCAAGGGCAGGTCCAGTCCCTTGCGGATCGTGTGCACGGCCATGGTGTTTGTTGTTGGGGTGGTTGACGGCACCTGCCGGATGCGGGCCGCTTGAAGGTGAAGGCGGTCGGTCTGCCAGGCGCGCTGCGAGGCTATAGCAGCGGCCCGGGTCGAGTTTGACTTAGGTCAGCCCGTGGCGGAATCGACCAGCCCCCCTGGGGAGAAAGGGCTGCAGTGCCCCGGTACACTGCGCCGCGGTTCAAGGGTGGAACGGGGTGTGTGCCTGTGCCGCCTTCGACGAAGCACGGCGCCCGCGCGTCACCGAGCGCCCGACTCATTTGCCCACGGAAACGATGCACCAACTGCCGACACAAGCCAGTCTGGCGCCGCCTGGCGCGGCGCGCGCCAGCGTGCTGCAGGCCGTCGATCTGGCGGGTCAGCGCGGCGAGCGGGGTTTGTTCGAACATCTGGAACTGGAACTCGAGCCCGGCGCCGTGGTCTGGCTGCGCGGTCGCAATGGCCGCGGCAAGACGACGTTGCTGCGCCTGCTGGCCGGGCTGGCCACGCCGATGGCCGGCGAAATCCGCGTCGGCGGCGTGCCGCAAAGGCAGGCCGGGCCCGAAGGGCGCCGGGGCCTGGTCTACATTGGCCACCAGAATGCGCTCAAGGACGACCTCACCGCGATGGAGGCACTGCGCTTCCTGGCCCGCACGCGCGGCGACCGGCCCGACGATACGGCCTTGACGGCGGCCCTGCAGCGGCTGGGCGTGCGCGGCAGCCGCCACGCCCCGGTGCGCACGCTCAGCCAGGGCCAGCGCCGGCGCGTGGCGCTGGCCCGGCTGGCGCTGTGCCTGCACGCCGACCTGTGGCTGCTCGACGAGCCCTTCGACGCGCTCGACGCCGATGGCATCCATGCGCTGAACGGCCTGCTGGCCGAACATGCCGAACTCGGTGGTGCCACGCTGATGACCAGCCACCAGTCGCCCAGCCTGCGCGAGCCGGTGCCGCGCATCTTCGACCTCGACCGCCATGGCCTCGCATGAGGGATCTCTTTCTCGCCGTGCTGCTGCGCGACCTGAAGCTGGCTTCACGGCGGCGCATCGAATCCCTGCTGCCGGTGGTCTTCTTCATCGTCGCGCTGAGCCTGTTCCCGCTGGGCGTGGGGCCGGAGGCACAGATGCTGCGCGACATCGCGCCGGGCATCGTCTGGGTCTGCGCGCTGCTGGCGTCGATGCTGTCGGTGGGGTCGCTGTTTGCCGGCGACCTGGCCGACGGCTCGCTGGAGCAACTGCTGCTGGCGCCGCAGCCGGCCATCGCGGTGGCCGCGGCCAAGTCGGCGGCGCACTGGCTGCTGACCGGCCTGCCGCTGATCGTGGCCACGCCGCTGGTGGGCCTGCTGTTCGGCATGTCGGGGCCGGCCTTGTTGGCCCTCGTGGCGGGGTTGCTGCTGGGCACGCCCATCCTCAGCCTGCTCGGCGCGCTGGGCGCCGCGCTGACGCTGGGCTTGCGCAGCGGCGGCATGCTGCTGATCCTGATCGTGCTGCCGCTCACGATGCCGGCGCTGATCTTCGGTGCCGGTGCGGTGGGCCAGGTCGAGGCGGGGCTGGACGCGGGCGGGCACTTCTCGCTGCTGGGTGCGCTGCTGCTGGCCACGGCACTGGGCGCCCCGCCGGCCACGGCGGCGGCTTTGCGCATTTCCACAGAATGAACGCCGAGTGAATGCCGACTTCGCACCGAATGAGCACCCAATGAGGTCTTCTGAGTGAATTCCCCGCCGCTGCGCCTTTACACCTTTGCCGCGCCGTCGCGCTTTTACAGGCTGGCCGGCTGGCTGGTGCCCTGGTTCTGGGCCGCCACCGTCGTGCTGACGCTGGCCGGGCTGTATATCGGTTTCTTCGTCGCCCCCACCGACGCCACGCAGGGCGACGCCTACCGCATCATCTTCATTCACGTGCCGGCGGCCTGGATGTCGATGCTGCTGTACCTGGTGATGGCCTTCTGGGCCGGCATCGGCTGGGCCTTCAATGCGCGGCTGGCTTCGATGGTGGCGCGCGCCATCGCCCCCACCGGCGCCATGTTCACCTTCCTGGCGCTGTGGACCGGCGCCATCTGGGGCAAGCCCACCTGGGGCGCCTGGTGGGTGTGGGACGCGCGGCTCACGAGCGAGTTGATCCTGCTCTTCCTGTACCTGGGCTATATCGCGCTGGTCAACGCCATCGACGACGTGCGCCGGGCCGACCAGGCTGGCGCCCTGCTGGCGCTGGTGGGCAGCGTCAACGTGCCGATCATCTATTTCTCGGTGAAGTGGTGGAACACGCTGCACCAGGGTGCCACGGTCAGCATGACGGCCGCGCCCAAGATGGCCACCACCATGCTCACCGCCATGCTGATCATGACCTTCGCCTTCTGGGCCTACGCCTTTGCCGCGGTATTCACGCGCACGCGCGCCATCGTCATCGAGCGCGAAGCCCATTCTGGCTGGGTGGCGGAACTGACGCGGGGGAAAATGCATCCATGAACTGGGGCAGCGCTTCGGCGTTCTTCGAAATGGGCGGGTACGGGCTCTATGTCTGGGGCTCGTACGGGGTGGCAGCGCTGCTGATGCTCGTGGAACCGTGGCTGGTGCACTGGCGGTTGCGACGTTCTTTGCAGGAAGCGGCGCGCATCGAATCTGGAAACGAGGCTGAATCATGAAACCGCGTCACAAACGTTTTGCCATGCTGGGCGGTCTGGTGGCCACCGTCGGGGTCATCGTGGCCCTGGTGCTGAATGCCTTCCAGAGCAACCTGGTGTTCTTCTATTCGCCCACCCAGGTGTCGGCCAACGAGGCCCCTGTCGGACGCACCTTCCGCGTCGGCGGGCTGGTCGAGGCGGGCTCGGTCAAGGTCGACGGCACGCAGGTGCAGTTCGTCGTCACCGACACCGCCACCACCGTGCCGGTGCGCTACCAGGGCATCCTTCCCGACCTGTTCAAGGAAGGCAAGGGCGTGGTCGTGCAGGGCCAGTTGCAGGACGGCGTGTTCGTGGCCCGCGAGGTGCTGGCCAAGCACGACGAGAACTACATGCCGCCCGAAGCCGCCGATGCCCTGAAACAGGCCCAGCACCCTGACCGCAAGCTGGCCGATTCGCTCGTGAAGGGGTCCAGCCAATGATTCCCGAGATCGGTCACTTCATGCTCTGGCTGGCGCTGGCCTTGGCGCTGGCGCTGGGTGTCGTGCCGCTGGTGGGCGCACAGCGCGGCCGTGCCGACTGGATGGCGCTGGCGCGGCCGAGCACCGGCGTGCTCTTCGTGCTGGTGGCGATCTCCTTCGCCTGCCTGACCATCGCCTTCGTGCAGCACGACTTCTCGGTGCAGTACGTGGCGTCGAATTCCAACAGCGCGCTGCCGCTGGAATTCCGCATTGCCGCGGTGTGGGGCGGCCACGAAGGTTCCATGCTGCTGTGGCTGCTGATGCAATGCGGGTGGATGGGCGCTGTGGCGCTGTTCAGCCGCAACCTGCCGTTGCCGGTGCTGGCGCGCATCCTTTCGGTGATGAGCCTCACGCTGGTGGGTTTCCTGCTCTTCACGCTGCTCACCTCCAACCCCTTCGACCGGCTGGTGCCGGCCGCGCTGGACGGCCGCGACCTCAACCCGCTGCTGCAGGACCCGGGCATGATCTTCCACCCGCCGCTGCTGTACATGGGCTACGTGGGCTTCGCAGTGGCCTTCGCGTTTGCGGTGGCGGCGCTGATCGGCGGCAACCTGGACGCGCAATGGGCGCGCTGGACGCGCCCGTGGACCACTGCGGCCTGGATCTTCCTCACGCTGGGCATCGCTTTGGGAAGCTGGTGGGCGTATTACGAACTGGGCTGGGGCGGCTGGTGGTTCTGGGACCCGGTGGAAAACGCCTCGTTCATGCCCTGGCTGGTGGGCACGGCGCTGATCCACTCGCTGGCGGTGACGGAAAAGCGTGGTGCCTTCAAGGCCTGGACGGTGCTGCTGGCGATCACCGCGTTCTCGCTGTCGCTGCTGGGCACCTTCCTCGTGCGCTCCGGCGTGCTGAGTTCGGTGCATGCGTTCGCCACCGACCCCGAGCGCGGCCTCTTCATCCTGGCCTTTTTGACCGTGGTCATCGGCGCTTCGCTGGCGCTGTATGCCTGGCGCGCGCCCACGGTCGGCCTGGGCACGCGCTTCGCGCAGGTCTCGCGCGAAAGCTTCCTGCTCGCCAACAACGTGCTGCTGGTGGTGGCCATGGCGGCCGTGCTGCTGGGCACGCTGTACCCGCTGCTGCTGGACGCTTTGGGCATGGGCAAGATCTCGGTCGGACCGCCGTATTTCGACACCGTTTTCGTGCCGCTGATGGCGCCGCTGGTGTTCCTGATGGGCGTGGGCCCGCTGGCGCGCTGGAAGGAAGCCAGCATTCCCGACCTGGCACGGCGCCTGCGCTGGGCCGCCGTGGTCACGCTGCTGGCCGCCCTGGGCGCCGGCTGGGCCGAGGGTGAAATCTCCTGGATGGGCAGCCTGGGCCTGGCGATGGCGTTCTGGATCGTCGCCACGCTGGGCGTGGACCTGTGGGAACGCGTGCGGCCGGCCGGCGGCGTGCGCAGCAACATCCTGCACCGCCTGGGGCAGTTGCCGCGGGCGATGTTCGGCATGATGGTGGCGCACCTGGGCGTGGCGGCGTTCATCCTCGGCGTGACCATCGTCAACACCTACCAGGTCGAGCGCGACGTGACGATGCAGGTGGGCGACACCACCGAAATCGCCGGCTACACCTTCACCTTCCGCGGCGTGCGTGAAGTCGATGGGCCGAATTACTCGGCGATGCGCGGCACCATCGAAGTCACCAAGGGCGACCGTGCCGTGGTCACCATGAGCCCGGAGAAGCGCGTCTACCGGGTGCAGAACAACCCCATGACCGAAGCCGCCATCTACAGCCGCGTCACCGGCGACCTGTATGTGTCGCTGGGCCAGCCCGACGACAAGGGCGCCTGGGTCGTGCGCGTCTACTACAAGCCCTTCGTGACCTGGATCTGGGGCGGCTGCGTGATCATGGCGCTGGGCGGCCTGCTGGCCGCCAGCGACCGCCGCTACCGCGTCGCCAGGCGCGAGCAGGCCGCGTCGAAGACCGCGGAGGCCACTGCATGAAGCGTTGGCAATTCCTGGCGCCGCTGGCCCTGTTCGCCGTGCTGCTGGGGTTCCTGGCGGTGGGCCTGAACCTGAATCCGCGCGAGGTGCCCTCGCCGCTGATCGGCAAGCCGGCACCGGCCTTCGCGCTGGCACGGCTGGACGACCCTTCGCAGCGCATCACCCAGGCCGACCTGATGGGCCAGGTGTGGATCCTGAACGTGTGGGCTTCGTGGTGCGTGGCCTGCCGCCAGGAGCATCCGCTGCTGGTGGACTTTGCCAAGCGCAACCCGGTGCCGCTGTATGGACTGAACTACAAGGACAAGCGCGACGACGGGCTGGCCTGGCTGCGCCGTTTCGGGGACCCGTACAAGGCCTCGCTGTTCGACATCGACGGCCGGGTGGGCATCGACTTCGGCGTCTACGGCGTCCCGGAAACCTTCGTCATCGACAAGCAGGGCGTGATCCGCTTCAAGCAGATCGGCCCCGTCACCCCCGAAGTGCTGCGCGACCAGATCGAACCCCTGCTGAAACAGCTCAATGCCTAAGTTTCTTCTTGCCCTGCTGGCGCTGTGCCTGGCTGGCGCCGTGCATGCGGCCGATGCGCCACTGACCGCAGCCGAACCCGAACTGGAAGCCAAGATGCTGCGCATCTCGGCCGAGTTGCGCTGCCTGGTCTGCCAGAACCAGACCATTGCCGACTCCAACGCCGAACTCGCGGTGGACCTGCGCAACCAGGTGCGCGACATGCTGCGCCAGGGCCAGAGCGAAAAGCAGATCATCGACTACATGACCGCGCGCTACGGCGACTTCGTCCTCTACCGGCCGCCGGTCAGGGGCGCCACCTTCCTGCTCTGGTTCGGTCCTGCGGTGCTGATGGTGGGCGGCCTGGCTGCGCTGGCGTTGGTGCTGCGCCGGCGCAGCCGGCTGGGCAACGAGCATTTCGACCCGGAAGAACCCGACGAAGCCGAGGCCGCGCCAGCCATCGCCACGGCTGCGCGTCCGGTCAAGACAGCAAAATGAACAAAGACATCAAGGCACTGCGCTTACGGCTGAAGCAACTGCAGAAATCGCACGACGAAGGCACCGTCGGCAAGAAGGCCTACGAGACCGGCAAGGCCCAGTTGGAGCGCGAGATCCTGCAGGCCGTGCTGGCGTCCCCCGAGTCGGCCGCAGCCGGCGCGGAAACGCAGCGTCCTTCGCGCGCCATGACTGCGGGTCTGCTTTCCTTCGTGGTGGTGCTGGCAGTGGCCGGGTACGCGTGGACCGGATCGCCGGGCGTGCCCAGTGCCGGGCCACCGTCGGCGGCAGCGGCCGACGCGGGCAATCCCCACGCCAGCGGCGCCGTCAACGAGGCGCAGTTCGTCGCCGCCGTCGAACAACTGGCCGAACGGCTGAAAGGCCAGCCCGACGACGTCGAGGGCTGGGCCATGCTGGCGCGCTCCTACGGCATGCTGGGTCGACTGGACGACGCGCTGCCGGCCTACCAGAAGGCGGTGGCCCTGAACGGCCAGGACGCACGCCTGCTGGCGGACTATGCCGACACCCTGGCGCTGAAAAGCGACCGCAATCTCGAAGGCGAGCCGATGGCGCTGGTCGAGCGGGCGCTGAAGATCGAACCGACGAACCTGAAGGCCTTGTCGCTGGCCGGTGCCGCCGCCTTCAACCGCCAGGACTACGCCGGCGCGGTGCGGTACTGGGAGCGGGTGGTGCAGAACGCGCCGCCGGAAAGCCCGTACCTGCCACAGGTGCAGGCCAGCATTGCCGAGGCCCGCGAGCGCGGCAACCTGGGCGGGCCGGCGGGCGTGGCGGCCGGCCCGGCTGCCACACCCGCTGCGGCGGTTGCCGCTGCGAAGCCGGCAACCGCGCCGGCAGTCGCGCCGGTGGCCCCGCCAGCGCCTGGCGTGGCTGGCGGCGCCACCCTGCGCGGCACCGTGCGGCTGGCGCCGGCGCTGGCCATGATGGCCGCGCCCACCGACGCGGTGTTCATCTTCGCGCGCCCCGCCGAAGGCTCCCGCATGCCGCTGGCCATCCTGCGCAAACAGGTCAAGGACCTGCCGATGGACTTCGTGCTCGACGACAGCATGGCCATGTCGCCGGGGGCCAAGCTGTCGTTGTTTCCGCAGGTGGTGGTCAGCGCGCGCGTCAGCAAAAGCGGGCAGGCGGTGCCCAGTGCGGGCGATCTGGCCGGGCAGTCGGCGCCCATCGCACCGACGACCAGCGGGCTCCTGATCGAGATCAACGAAGTCGTCAAAAACTGAACGACGGCGCGGTGCGGCGCCTAGCATTCGCGGCTGGAGGTGACCCGCCATGAGTGCAACACAAGAGTCCGCCGGCGGCACGGCGCTGCCCCGAGGCACCGCGCTGTTGCGCGAACCGCTGCTCAACAAGGGAACGGCTTTCAGCGCCGCCGAGCGCGACGCGCTGGGGTTGCGCGGGCTGCTGCCGCCGCGCATCAACTCCCAGACCGACCAGGTGCAGCGCGTGCTGGAAAACTTCCGCCGCAAGCCCACCGACCTGGACAAGTACATCAACCTCGCCGCGCTGCACGACCGCAACGAGACCTTGTTCTACCGCGTCGTCGTCGACAACCCCGACGAGATGATGCCCATCATCTACACGCCCACGGTGGGCCAGGCGTGCCAGCAGTTCGGCCATATCTTCCAGCGTCCGCGCGGGCTGTTCGTCAGCATCCAGGACCTGGGCCGCGTGGAGAGCGTGCTGCGCAACTGGCCGCACCGCGACGTGACCATGATCGTGGTCACCGACGGCGAGCGCATCCTGGGCCTGGGCGACCAGGGCGCCAACGGCATGGGCATCCCCGTGGGCAAGCTCTCGCTGTATACGGCCTGTGCCGGCCTGCACCCGCGGCAATGCCTGCCGGTGGTGTTGGACGTCGGCACCAACAACGCCGCGCTGCTGGAAGACCCGCTGTATATCGGCCTGCCGCAGCACCGCGTGCGCGGCGAGGCCTACGACGCGCTGCTCGACGAATTCATCGCCGCCACGCAGGTGGTGTTTCCGGGCGTGGTGGTGCAGTTCGAGGACTTCGCCAACCAGAACGCTTTCCGCCTGCTGCACAAGTGGCGCGACCGCATCTGCACCTTCAACGACGACATCCAGGGCACGGCGGCGGTGGCTCTGGCCGGCATCGTGAGCGCGCTGCGCGTCAGTGACGGCCGACTGGGCGAGCAGACGCTGCTGTTCCTGGGCGCTGGGGAAGCCGCCACCGGCATCGCCGACCTGGCAGTGACGGCCATGGTGGCCGAAGGCCTGACCCCGGCGGCGGCGCGCGCGCGCTGCTGGCTGTTCGACTCGCGCGGCCTGGTGCACGACGGCCGTACCGACCTGGTCGAGCACAAGCGGCCGTATGCCCACCCGCATGCGCCCGTGACTGGCTTTGCCGACGCGGTGCGTGCGCTACGGCCCACGGCGATCATCGGCGTGGCGGCCAGCGCGGGCGCCTTCACCGAGGAGGTGGTGCGCGAGATGAGTGCCCTCAACGAACGGCCCATCGTCTTTGCGCTGTCCAACCCCACGTCCAAGGCCGAATGCACCGCCGAGCAGGCCTACCGCTGGAGCGGCGGGCAGGCGCTGTTCGCCTCTGGCAGCCCGTTCGGACCGGTCACGCTGGACGGACGCCGTTTCGTGCCGCGGCAGGGCAACAACTCCTACATCTTCCCGGGCGTGGGGCTGGGGGCCATCGCGACCAAGGCCCGCCACATCACCGACGAGATGTTCATGGCCGCCGTGCGCGCCTTGTGCGCCCAGGTGACGCCGCAGGACCTGGCCCAGGGCAGCTTGTTCCCGCCGCTGTCCCAGGTGCGCGACGTTTCGGCGCACATCGCCGCGGCGGTGGCGGCGGTGGTGTTCGACCAGGGGCTGGCCGGCGTGCCGCGCCCTGCTGACTTGCTGACGCACGTGCGCCAGCAAATGTACGAGCCGAGCTATGCCGACTACGCCCAGGGCCTGGCCTGAGGTCGGCACACCCGGCTGCGCGATCGGCCCCGGCTTGACTTGAGACAACATGCCCACACGGCCTGCGGGCGGACACTTCGGTCCGGGCGCATCGCGCCCGCACGTCCACCGCAACGGAGAAGCCACGCATGCACACACCGACTGACGTGATGGCGGGCGTCGGGCTGAGCGCCCGACCCGGCAAGAGCCGCTGGCCTGCCCGCATGGACCTGGCGCAAAGCCTCAGCGGGCTCGCTTTAGGCCTGTTCATGTGGGGCCACATGTTCTTCGTTTCATCGATCCTGCTCGGCTACGACGCGATGTGGATCGTGACCAAGGCCTTCGAGGGCTATTTCTTCTTCGGCCGCGCCTACCCGCTGATCGTCTCGGTGGTCGTCGCCGTCGTCGCGGCGCTCTTCGTGCTGCACGCCTTCCTGGCGATGCGGAAGTTCCCCGCCAACTACCGCCAGTACCAGCTGTTCACCAGCCACCGCACTCTGCTCGCGCACGGTGACACGACGCTGTGGTGGGTGCAGGTCGTCACCGGCTTCATGCTCTTCTTCCTGGCCTTTCCGCACCTGTACCAGATGCTGATGCACCCGGGTGCAATCGGGCCCTTCGAGTCCGGACACCGGTTCTGGAGCGGCAACTGGTGGCCGCTGTACCTGGTGCTGCTGTTCGCGGTGGAACTGCACGGCGGCATCGGCCTGTACCGGCTGGCCGTCAAGTGGGGCTGGTTGCAGGGCGACGACACCGATGCCGGACGCGCGCGGCTCAAGCGCGCCAAGTGGGTGCTGACGATCTTCTTCCTCGTGCTCGGCATCGCGACCTTCGCCGCCTACATGAAGATCGGCCGCGACCGCGCCCATCTCCCCGCCGAGACCTATACGCCCGCCTGGGTGCAGCCGGCACCGGGAGCAGCGAAATGAAAGTCATCCATACCGACGTGCTGGTCATCGGCGGCGGCCTGGCCGGGCTGCGCCTGGCGGTGGCGGCCAAGCGGCGCGGCCACGACGCCATGGTGCTGTCGCTGGTGCCGGCCAAGCGTTCCCACTCAAAGGCCGCGCAGGGCGGCATGCAGGCCAGCCTGGGCAACGTCATCAAGGGGCAAGGCGACAGCGAGGACGTGCACTTCGAGGACACCGTGCGCGGCTCCGATTGGGGAGCCGACCAGGACGTGGTGCGCATGTTCGTCAATACCGCGCCGAAGGCGGTGCGCGAACTGGCGGCCTGGGGTGTGCCCTGGAGCCGGGTGAAGAAGGGCGACCGCGAGGTCGTCATCAACGGCCAGCGCGTCACCATCACCGAGCGCGACGAGGCGCACGGGCTGATCAACCAGCGCGACTTCGGTGGCACCAAGAAGTGGCGCACCTGCCACGTCTCCGACGGCACGGGCCACGCCATGCTGCAGGCGGTGGCCGACCAGGCCATTGCGGATTCGATTCCCGTGCTCGAACGCACCGAGGCGCTGGCGCTCATCCACGACGGCTCGCGCTGCTATGGCGCGATCGTGCGCGACCTCATCGACGGCTCGCTGGCGGCCTACCTGGCCAAGGCCACGGCCATCGCCACCGGCGGCGCCGGGCGCATCTACCGGGTGACGACGAATGCCGTCATCTGCGAAGGCATCGGCCACGCACTGGCGCTGGAGACCGGCGTCGCCGCTTTGGGCAATATGGAAGCGGTGCAGTTCCACCCCACAGGCATCTTCCCGGCCGGCATTTTGGTCACCGAAGGCTGCCGCGGCGAC